>NZ_JBHUWW010000007.1:0-130685 GCF_042669755.1 Kitasatospora sp. NPDC057223
ACCGCCTTCGACAACACCATCCCCGCCTTCACCGGCACCGGAGCCGAAGCCGAAGAAGCCGACACCCGCGAAACCGTCGTCGTCGAGGTCGGCGGGCGTCGACTGGAAGTCACCCTGCCGGCCTCGCTCGGCGTCTCCACCGCCCCCACCGGCACCACCGCCGCAGGCAGCAGACCGAAGCGGCAGGGCGGCCGCAAGGCAGGCCCGGCAGCCTCCGGTGACAGTCTGGCCTCGCCGATGCAGGGCACCATCGTCAAGGTCGCCGTCGAGGAGGGCCAGGTCGTCGCCGAGGGCGAACTCATCGTCGTCCTCGAAGCGATGAAGATGGAACAGCCCCTCAACGCCCACAAGGCCGGCACCGTCGTCGGCCTCAAGGCCGAGGTCGGCGGCAGCGTCAGCTCCGGCGCCGCACTCTGCGAGATCAAGGACTGAGCAGGACGGGCGTCCTGCTCGTCGCGTGAAGTCTCCTTCGCCTGCCTACGGGTGACCGGCTCGGGAAGACTTCACAGCGACCGTACCGATCAACCTGTTGGGGGCTTGTCCAGTGACATCCAAGAGCTATGACGACGCGGTGAGCGAGGCGCTCGACCGGCTGCGGAACGTGGGCTACGAGCACGGCAGGTCCTTCGTGAACCACGCTCCGATGGCGGCGGAGGCGCTGGCCTGCATGGGCCACGCCGATGCCGTACCGGCCTGGGTCGAGGAGAACCTGCGGACCAGGAGCTACCACGACGTACCGCAGACCCGTTGGGTCCTGTCGGCAGAGAACGAGGACGACTGGACGTCGGCGCTGGGTGACTTCAGCCGGGTGGCCGACTGGTCGGCCATGTTCGAGCGGGAGTTGGCCCTGGCGCCGTGGACCGAGGTGCTGGCACGCTGGTGGCCCCGGCTGCTGCCGGGCATGTCGGGCGCCCTGACGCACGGGGTGATCCGCACCGCGCACGCCGTCCGGGCGCTGGCGCCGGCCGCCGAGGACCCGCTGAAGCAGGCCGAGCTCGCGCACGGCCTCGGCTACTGGGCCGCCCGCTACTCGGCCCCCCGTCCCGGCGGCCCGGCTGCCGGCGGGCGTGCCGGTGACGAGCCGGCCGGGGGAGCGGGATCGTTGGTCGCGCTGGACGAACTCGTCGCCGAGAGTGCCGGGTTCTTCGCCCGGACGCGGCCGGACTTCCCGATCCCGCTGATCCACGCGGTCACCGCCCCGGCGGCCGTCCGGCTGGCCTGCGAGCACCTGCCGCAGGAGCTGCACCGGCAGTCGTACCTGACCGCGGCGGAGACCAGCGCCACCATCCAGTCGTGGTTCGGGAACAAGCAGGGTGCCCCGGCAACCCCCGGTGAGGCACTGGCCGGGCCGCGGACGGAGGCCGAACTCATCGCCACCGCCATCGAGCTCGGCGACGAGCACGCGATCAAGCTGGTCGAGGTCGCGGTACGGCACAACGCGATCGCGCCGGACGCCCGGTACGCCGCCGCGGCCGACGTGGCGCTCGGCCGGCTCACCCGCTTCCTCTCCTGACCACCAGGTGCGCGAGGCCGCCGACCCCTCGGGGCGGCGAGCCCCCCGCGCACCGTGTCGAACGCGCCGCCCGCCCGGCCACCGCTCTGCCCCCGTGGGGCGGTGGGCCGGGCGGGTGTGCCCGAGCGGCGTGCCCGGACCCCCTGCCGGGCGCGCCGGGGGGCCCCCGGATCCGCGATCCGGGGGCCCCGTCACCGTCCCGATCCGCCGGACTCGTCCGGCCCTGAAACTGACTGTCCGTCAAATCCCTTGTACTACAAGGGTGTTGAGATGAGGCGCTGCTCGGCGCTCGCGCGCACGGCTTCGCAGCCAGCTCCAATCCAGTGAAGGAACTTCCACGATGAGCAAGGAGAGGTACATGGACGCTGCAGTGATAGTCGTGGGCGCCGGGCCGGCCGGAATGATGCTCGCAGGCGAACTACGGCTTGCGGGCGTCGACGTGATCGTCCTGGAGCGCCTCGCGGCGCGGACCGGTGAGTCGCGCGGCCTGGGGTTCACCGCCCGCACCATGGAGATCTTCGACCAGCGCGGGCTGCTGTCCCGCTTCGGGGACGTCGAGACCAGCAACGTGGGCCACTTCGGCGGCCTGCCGGTCGACTTCGGCCTGCTCGACGGCGCCCACCAGGCTGCCAAGACCATCCCGCAGTCGCACACCGAGACCGTCCTGGAGGACTGGGCCACCGCGCTGGGCGCGGACATCCGCCGCAGCCACGAGGCGCTCTCGATCACCGACCGGGGCGACGGCGTCGAGGTCGAGGTACGCGGGCCGGACGGCGTCCACACGCTGAGCGCCGCCTACCTGGTCGGCTGTGACGGCGGCCGGAGCATGGTCCGCAAGGCCCTGGGCTTCGACTTCCCCGGCACCGCCTCCACGCTGGAGATGTTCCTCGCCGACGTGAAGGGGCTCGACCTGGAGCCGCGCATGATCGGCGAGACCCTGCCCGGCGGCATGGTGATGATCGGCCCGCTGCCCGGCGGCGTCACCCGCCTGATCGTCTGCGAGCGCGGCACCCCGCCGCAGCGCCGCGAGACACCCCCGACGTACCAGGAGGTGGCCGACGCCTGGAAGCGGCTGACCGGCAACGACATCTCGCACGGCGAGCCGGTCTGGGTCAGCTCCTTCGGCAACGCCACCCGCCTGGTCACCGAGTACCGCAAGGGCCGGGTCTTCCTGGCCGGCGACTCGGCGCACATCCACCTGCCGGCCGGCGGGCAGGGCATGAACACCAGCATCCAGGACGCGGTCAACCTCGCCTGGAAGCTGGCCTCGGTCGTCCGCGGCAAGGCCCCCGAGGCCCTGCTGGACACCTACCACAGCGAGCGGCACCCGGTCGGCAAGCGTCTGCTGATGAACACCCAGGCCCAGGGCCTGCTGTTCCTCAGCGGCGCCGAGGTCCAGCCGCTGCGCGACGTCCTCACCGAGCTGATCGGGTACGAGGAGGTCGGCCGCCACTTCGCGGGCATGGTCAGCGGTCTGGAGATCCGCTACGACGTCGGCGGCGGCAGCCACCCGCTGCTGGGGCGGCGGATGCCGTTCCTGGAGCTGGTCGGCGACGACCTGAAGACCAGCAGCACCCAGGCCCTGCGCGCCGGCCGCGGCGTGCTGCTGGACCTGGAGGACAACAGCGCACTGCGCCGCCGGGCCGCCGACTGGCGCGACCGGGTGGACATCATCACCGCCGCCCCGCACGGCCTCCCCGAGGGCAGTGCGCTGCGCGGCACCTCGGCCGTCCTGGTGCGCCCCGACGGCTACGTCGCCTGGGCCGCCCCGGGCAGCCACAGCGACCTGCCGATGGCCCTGGAGCGCTGGTTCGGCCCCGCCTTCTAGGCCCTGTTCGACAGGGCCCGGGCCGGCCGAGCCCGCCACACCCGTGACACACCCGGACCAAAGCTCCGAAGGAGAGAGAAGACCATGCACAGCACCTTGATCGTTGCCCGGCTGAACCCCGACGCACGCCACGACGTGGCACGGCTGTTCGCGGAGTTCGACCAGACCGACATGCCGCACCGGATGGGTACCCGCCGGCGCCAGCTGTTCACGTACCAGGGCCTCTACTTCCACCTGCAGGACTTCGACACCGACAACGGCGGCGAGCTCATCGAGGCGGCCAAGACGGACCCGCGCTTCATGAAGATAAGCGACGACCTGAAGCCCTTCATCGAGGCCTACGACCCGGCGACCTGGCGCTCCCCGGCCGACGCCGTCGCCCCGCGTTTCTACACCTGGGAGGCGTCCGCATGAGCGGCCGGCGAGTGGTCATCACCGGGGTCGGGGTCACCGCCCCCGGCGGCATCGGTGCCAAGAACTTCTGGGGTCTGCTGAGCGAGGGGCGCACCGCCACGCGGGGCATCACCTTCTTCGACCCGTCCTCGTTCCGGTCCCGGATCGCGGCGGAGATCGACTTCGACCCCGAGGCCAACGGCCTCAGCCCGCAGGAGATCCGCCGGATGGACCGGGCGGCGCAGCTCGCGGTCGTCACCACCCGTGAGGCGGTGGCGGACAGCGGCCTGGAGCTGGGCGGCCTCGACCCGTACCGGATCGGCGTCACGATCGGCAGCGCCGTCGGCGCGACCATGGGCCTCGACGAGGAGTACCGGGTCGTCAGCGACGGCGGCCGGCACAACCTGGTCAACCACGAGTACGCCGTGCCGCACCTGTACGACTACCTGGTGCCCAGCTCCTTCGCGGCCGAGGTCGCCTGGCAGGTCGGCGCCGAGGGGCCGTCCACCGTGGTGTCCACCGGCTGCACCTCGGGCATCGACTCGGTCGGGCACGCGGCGGCGCTGATCCGCGAGGGGTCCGCCGACATCATGATCACGGGTGCGACGGACGCGCCGATCTCGCCGATCACGCTCGCCTGCTTCGACGCGATCAAGGCGACCACCCCCCGCAACGACGACGCCGAGCACGCCTCGCGGCCGTTCGACAACACCCGCAACGGGTTCGTCCTCGGTGAGGGCTCCGCGGTGTTCGTGCTGGAGGAGCTGGAGAGCGCGGTGCGGCGCGGCGCGCACATCTACGCGGAGATCGCGGGCTACGCCTCGCGCTGCAACGCGTTCCACATGACCGGCCTGCGCCCGGACGGGCAGGAGATGTCCGAGGCCATCCGGGTCGCCCTGGACGAGGGCCGGATGAACCCGCAGGACATCGACTACATCAACGCGCACGGTTCCGGCACCAAGCAGAACGACCGGCACGAGACCGCCGCGTTCAAGAAGAGCCTCGGCGACCACGCCTACCGGATCCCGGTCAGCTCCATCAAGTCGATGGTCGGCCACTCGCTCGGCGCGATCGGCTCGATCGAGATCGCCGCGTCCGTGCTGGCCATGAAGAACAACGTGGTGCCGCCCACCGCGAACCTGCACACCCCGGACCCGGAGTGCGACCTCGACTACACGCCGCTGACCGCGCGCGAGTGGAAGACGGACGCCGTCCTGACCGTCGGCAGCGGTTTCGGCGGGTTCCAGAGCGCGATGGTGCTGGCCCGTCCCGAGAGGAGCGTCGCATGACCAGGTCGGTGGTAGTCACGGGGCTGGGCGTCGCCTCCCCCAACGGGCTCGGTACGGAGGACTTCTGGGAGGCGACCCGCAGCGGCAAGAGCGGCATCGGCCGGATCACCCGGTTCGACCCCTCCCAGTACCCGAGCAGACTGGCCGGAGAGGTCCCCGGCTTCGTCGCCAAGGACCACCTGCCGAGCCGGCTGATCGTCCAGACCGACCACATGACCCGGCTCGCCCTGGTGGCGACCGACTGGGCGCTGGCCGACGCGGGCGTGCAGCCGGAGGAGCTGCCCGAGTACGACGCGGGTGTGGTCACCGCCAGCTCGTCCGGCGGCTTCGAGTTCGGCCAGGGCGAGCTGCAGAAGCTGTGGAGCCAGGGCAGCCAGCACGTCAGCGCGTACCAGTCGTTCGCCTGGTTCTACGCCGTGAACAGCGGCCAGATCTCCATCCGCAACGGGCTCAAGGGCCCCAGCGGCGTGGTCGTCAGCGACCAGGCCGGCGGCCTGGACGCGCTGGCGCAGGCCCGCCGGCAGATCCGCAACGGCACCCGCCTGATCGTCTCCGGCGGCGTCGACGCCTCGATCTGCCCCTGGGGCTGGGTCGCGCAGCTGGCGAGCGGCCGGCTCAGCACCGGCGACGAGCCGGACCGCGCGTACCTGCCGTTCGACGCCGACGCGGCCGGCCACGTGCCCGGCGAGGGCGGCGTGATCCTCGTCCTGGAGGACGCCGAGTCCGCCCGCGAGCGCGGCGCGCGGAGCTACGGCGAGATCGCCGGCTACGGGGCGACCTTCGACCCGAAGCCGGGCAGCGACCGCGCACCCGGTCTGCGCAAGGCCATCGAGGTGGCTCTCGCGGACGCCGGGATCGAGCCCGGTGACGTCGACGTGGTCTTCGCGGACGCGGCGGCGATCCCGGAGCTGGACCGGATCGAGGCCGAGGCGATCACCGCGGTCTTCGGCCCGCGCGGCGTCCCGGTCACCGCGCCGAAGACGATGACGGGCCGGCTGAACTCCGGCGCCGCCCCGCTCGACGTCGCGGCCGCCCTGCTGTCCATCGGCGACGGCCTGATCCCGCCCACCACCAACGTCGAACTGGCCCCCGGCTACGACATCGACCTGGTCACCGGGCAGGCCCGCCCCGCCGCCGTCCGCACCGCCCTGGTCCTGGCCCGCGGCCACGCCGGATTCAACTCCGCCGTCGTCGTCCGCGCCACCGACTAGGCGCCCCCGAACCGGCGCCCGCCGGCGGCACCTCCTCCGCTCCCCCTCGGGGAGGACCGCCGCCGGCGGGCGCCTGCCCTGCCCTCACAGGGCCGCACGTACGCAGCACAGCACCGCAGCTCCACACCCATCGCCGGCACCCGGCACCTCTGGAAGGGAACCACCATGACTGCACAGCTCTTCACGCTCGACGACCTCAAGCGGATCCTGCTCGAAGGCGCCGGCGCCGACGAGGGCGTCGACCTCGACGGCGAGATCCTCGACTCGGAGTTCGAGACGCTCGGCTACGAGTCGCTCGCCCTGCTGGAGACCTACGGCCGCATCGAGCGCGAGTACGGCATCACGCTGGAGGACTCCGAGCTGGCCGGCGCCGACACCCCGCGCGCCCTGATCGCCGTCGTCAACGGCCAGTTGGTGCCCGTCGCGGCCTGACGCCGGACCGCCGCCGCCCCGGCACCAGCGGTACCGCAGTCCCGGCCGCGGCCCCACGCCGGACCGGCACCGTCGGCACCGCACCCGCCCCAGCACAACACCGCAGCACCGCAGTACCACCCGCCGGAGTCGCCGCCGGGGCCGGACCCTCCGGCCCCGGCGCCCCCACCTTCGCCGGCACCGCAGTCGCAGTCGCCAGGTATCCGGCCGTTCGGCGACCCAGTCATTCGGCCACCCAGCCATCGGGCTCTCATGGGAGAAGACATGTCAGTGCAGGACAAGCGGGTCGCCCTCGTCTCCGGGGCCACCAGCGGAATCGGCCTCGCCGTCGCGCGGCTGCTGGCCGGCCAGGGCCACCGGGTGTTCATCGGCGCCCGCGACGCCGAGAACGTCGCCGCCACCGTCAAGGCGCTCCGCGAGGAGGGCCTGGAGGTCGACGGCACCACCCTCGACGTGCGCTCCAACGAGGACGTCGCCGCGTTCGTGCAGGCCGCCGTCGACCGGTTCGGCACCGTCGACGTCCTGGTCAACAACGCCGGCCGCAGCGGTGGCGGCGTCACCGCCGACATCGACGACGAGCTGTGGAACGACGTCATCGAGACCAACCTCAACAGCGTGTTCCGGCTGACCCGCGAGGTGCTCAACACCGGCGGCATGCGGCACAAGGAGCGCGGCCGGATCATCAACATCGCCTCCACCGCGGGCAAGCAGGGCGTCGTGCTCGGCGCGCCCTACTCGGCCTCCAAGCACGGCGTCGTCGGCTTCACCAAGGCGCTCGGCAACGAGCTGGCCCCGACCGGCATCACCGTCAACGCGGTCTGCCCCGGTTACGTCGAGACGCCGATGGCGCAGCGCGTGCGGCAGGGCTACGCGGCCGCGTACGAGACCTCCGAGGCGGCGATCCAGACGAAGTTCGAGTCGAAGATCCCGCTCGGCCGCTACTCCACCCCCGAGGAGGTGGCCGGCCTGGTCGGCTACCTGGCCTCCGACACCGCGGCCTCGATCACCTCGCAGGCCCTCAACGTCTGCGGCGGCCTCGGCAACTTCTGAGCCGGCCCGACCGACCCGACCCGATTACCCAAGGAGTGACGAGCATGTCTGAGCACGGTCTGCGCGAGGTGGAGCACGAGGTCACGGTCTCGGCCCCGGCCGCCGACGTCTACCGGCTGATAGCCGACGTGGCGAACTGGCCGCGGATCTTCCCGCCCACCATCTATGTCGACCACGTCGAGCGCGGTGAGCGCGAGGAGCGCATCCGCATCTGGGCCACCGCCAACGGCGAGGCCAAGAACTGGACCTCGCGCCGCACGCTGGACCCGCAGGCGCTGCGCATCGAGTTCCGCCAGGAGGTCTCCACCGCGCCGGTGGCGACCATGGGCGGCACCTGGATCATCGAGCCGCTCTCGGAGACCGAGTCGCGGATCCGCCTGCTGCACGACTACACGGCGGTGGACGACGACCCGAAGAGCATCGCGTGGATCGACGAGGCCGTCGACCGCAACTCCCGCTCGGAGCTCGCCGCGCTGAAGACGAACGTCGAACTGGCCACCGCGTCCGAGGAGCTGACCTTCTCGTTCGAGGACACCGTGCAGATCAACGGCTCCGCGAAGGACGTCTTCGACTTCATCAACGAGGCGCACCTGTGGTCCGAGCGGCTGCCGCACGTGGCGACCGTCCGCCTCGACGAGGACTCCCCGGGCCTGCAGACGCTGGAGATGGACACCCGCGCCAAGGACGGCTCCGTCCACACCACCAGGTCGTACCGGGTGTGCTTCCCGCACGACAAGATCGCCTACAAGCAGACCACGCTGCCGGCCCTGATGAACCTGCACACCGGCTACTGGACGTTCCGGGAGACCGAGACCGGCGTCGCCGCGTCCTCGCAGCACACCGTCGTGCTGCGGGCCGAGAACATCACGAAGATCCTCGGGCCGGAGGCCGGCGTCGCGGAGGCCACCGAGTACGTCCGGACGGCGCTGAGCACCAACAGCCGGGCGACCCTGGGCCACGCCAAGGACTACGCCGAAGCCAAGCGCTGATCCGATGGACGACACCCTGGACACCCTGGACAAGCTGGACACCCAGGTCATCGTGGTCGGTGCCGGGCCGGTCGGCCTCATGCTCGCGGGTGAACTGCGGCTCGGCGGCGCCGAGGTGATCGTCCTGGAGCAACGGGCCGCCCCCACCACCGAATCCCGGGCCTCGACCCTGCACGCCCGCACCATGGAGATCCTCGACCAGCGCGGCCTGCTCGCCGAGCTGGGGACTCCGCCGAACGACGTGACCGGCCACTTCGGCGGCGTGCCGCTCGACCTCGCCCTGGACAGCCCCTACCCGGGCCAGTGGAAGGTCCCGCAGGTCCGCACCGAGGAGCTGCTCGGCGCCTGGGCGCACGGCCTCGGCGCGGACGTCCGCCGCCGGCACACCGTCCGCGCCCTCACCGACGGCCCGCAGCACGTCGAGGTCGAGGCCCTCGGGCCGGACGGCCCGGTGCTGCTGCGGGCCCGGTACGTGGTCGGCTGCGACGGCGAGCACAGCACCGTACGGCGCCTGGGCGGCTTCGGCTTCCCGGGCGCCGACGCGCGGCGCGAGCTGATCCGGGCCGACGTGGACGGCATCGACGTACCCAACCGGCGCTTCCAGCGCCTGGAGAACGGCCTCGCCATCGCCGCGCGCCGGGGCGACGGAGTCACCCGTGTGATGGTGCACGAGTTCGGCCGCGAGGCCCGGCCGCGCACCGGTGAGCCGCAGTTCGCGGAGATCGCCGAGGTCTGGCAGCGCGTCACCGGCGAGGACGTCCACGGCGGCACGCCGCTCTGGGTCAACGCCTTCGGCGACGCGTCCCGGCAGGCCGAGCGGTACCGCCGCGGCCGGCTGCTGCTGGCCGGGGACGCCGCCCACCAGCAGATGCCGATCGGCGGGCAGGCCCTCAACCTCGGCCTGCAGGACGCCGTCAACCTCGGCTGGAAACTCGCCGCGCACCTGCGCGGCGGCGCGCCCGAGGGCCTGCTCGACAGCTACCACGACGAGCGGCACGCCGTCGGCCTGCGGGTCCTGTCCAACATCAGGGCGCAGGCCCTGCTGCTGCTCGGCGGCCCCGAGGTGGAGGCCGCGCGCCCTCTCATGGGGGAGCTGATCGCACACGACCGGGTGCGCCGGCACCTGGCCGGCATGATCAGCGGCCTCGACGTCCGCTACGAGGTCGGCGCCGCCGGCCACCCGCTCGCCGGCGCCCGGCTGCCGCACGCCGTCCTCGACACCCCGGACGGGCCGGGCAGCACCCTCGCGATGCTGCGGGCCGGCCGGGGCGTCCTGCTGCTGCTCACCGGCGGCCCGGCGGCGGCGTCGCAGGAGGCGCGGCAGCAGGCCGTGCGCTCGGCGGCGGCGCCCTGGGAGCACCTGGTCGACACCGTCACCGCGCCCGCGCCGGCGACCGGCCCGCTCGCGGACACGGCCGCCGTACTCGTACGCCCCGACGGCCACATCGTCTGGGCCGAGCCTTCCCCCAGCCCTTCGGCCGACCCCTCGGCCGACCTTTCGGCCGCGCTGCGCCGCTGGTTCGGCGCCGCGACGGCACAGGACAAGAACAGGAGCAGGACCATGGGCAACTTTGCCGGCAAGACGGCGCTGGTCACCGGCGCGAGCCGCGGAATGGGCCGGGCCACGGCCGTGCGCCTCGCCCGCGAGGGCGTACTCGTCGCGGTGCACTACTCGACCAACAAGGACGCGGCCGACGAGGTCGTCGCCACCATCGAGAAGGACGGCGGCCGGGCCTTCACCGTGCAGGCCGAACTGGGCGTCCCCGGAGACGTCCACCAGCTGTTCCTCGGCCTGGAGGAGGGGCTCAAGGAGCGCACCGGCTCGACCACGCTCAACATCCTGGTCAACAACGCCGGGGTGATGGGCGGCGTCTCGCCCGAGGAGACCACGCCGGAGCAGTTCGACCGGCTGGTCGCGGTCAACGCCAAGGCGCCGTTCTTCATCATCCAGCGCGCGCTGCAGAACATCCCGAGCGGCGGCCGCATCATCAACATCTCCTCCGGGCTCACCAAGTTCGCCAACCCGCAGGAGATCGCCTACGCGATGACCAAGGGCGCGGTCGAGATGCTCGCCCTGCACTACGCCAAGCACCTGGGCCCGCGCAACATCACCATCAACAGCGTGGCGCCCGGCATCACCCGCAACGGCAACCCGGTCTTCGACATCCCCGAGGTGGTGGAGCAGATGGCGCAGCTGTCGACCTTCAACCGGGTCGGCGAGCCGGAGGACGTCGCCGACGTGGTCGCCTTCCTCGCCTCCGACGAGGCCCGCTGGATCACCGGATCGTTCGTCGACGCCAGCGGCGGCACCCTGCTCGGCTGACGGACGCACCGCGTGCCGCTCCACGCACGGACGGGGCCGGCCGCGCACGGTGCGGCCGGACCGTCCACCCACCGGGAGCCCGGCCACCGCCGGGCTCCCGGGCGACCACTGCTGGAGCAGGACCATGAAGCTCTCGTCCCTCGCACCACCGGCCCCCGCCCCCACCGCCACCGGGCGGTGGAGCCTCGCCCTGTGGGGCCTGCTGACCGTGCTGGCCGGCAACATGCTCATCGACGCGCTCGAGGTGTCCGTCGCGGTCGTGGCACTGCCCTCGATCGGCGCCGACCTCGGCCTCGCCCCGACCACCCTGCAGTGGGCGATGAGCGGCTTCGCCGTCGGCTTCGGCGGCCTGATGCTGTTCGGCGCCCGGGTGGTGGCCCTGCTGGGCCGCCGCCGGGTCTACCTCGTCGCGCTGCTGGTCTTCGCCGCCGCCTCGGTGCTGAGCGGGCTGACCAGCGACCCAGGGGTGCTGATCGCCACCCGTTTCGTGAAGGGCTTCTGCGCCGCCCTCACCGCCCCGACCGGGCTGGCCATCATCAGCACCACCTTTCCCGAGGGGCCGGCCCGCAACCGGGCCCTGTCGGTGTACACCCTCTTCGGCGCCAGCGGCTTCACCGCCGGCCTGCTGCTCTCCGGCCTGCTGACGCAGGTGAGCTGGCGGCTGACCTTCCTCTTCCCGGCGCCGGTCGTGCTGGTGCTGTTCGCCCTCGGACTGCGGCTGATCCCCGAGGCCCCCGCGGCCGGGCCCGCGCCCGCCGGGCCGGCGCCGCGCCGCTTCGGCGTCGCCGGCGCCGTCACCTTCAGCGGCGCCCTGCTCGCCCTGGTGTACGGCATCGTGTCCGTGCCCGGGCACGGCTGGGCCGATCCGCGCTCGGCCGGCGCCTTCGCGCTCGGCGCGCTGCTGCTGGCCGCCTTCGCGGTCACCGAACGCACCTCGGCGCAGCCGCTGCTCGGCTTCCGCGCCCTCGCGAACGGCGCGATGGTGCGCTCGGCGCTCGGCGCGGCGGCCCTCAACGGCTCGTACCTCGGCCTGCTGCTCACCGCCACCTACGAGTTGCAGACGCTGGCCGGCTGGACGCCGCTGCAGACCGCGCTCGCCTTCGTCCCCGCGAGCGCGCCGCTGGCGGTGGCCGCCCTGTCGGCCGGGCGGATCGTGACCCGCTTCGGCGCGGCCCGGCTGATCGCCCTCGGCGCGGTCTTCCCCTGCCTCGGCTACGCGCTGTTCCTGCGGCTGTCCTGGCCGTTCGGCTACGCGGCCGCCGTCCTGCCGACGATGCTGCTGGTCGGGGCCGGTTTCGTGCTCTCCTTCGCGGCCCTCAACCTGCAGGCCACCTCGGGACTCCCGGCGGAGCGGCGCGGCGCGGGCAGCGGGCTCTACCAGACCGCCGTCCAGGTCGGCGCCGCGCTGATGCTGGCCCTGGTCGCGGCCCTGATCGAGGCCGCCCGCCCGGCGGCCGGCGCCCCGGTGGCCGAGGCCGTCGCGGCGCTGCGCCCGGCCCTGTGGCTGGTGACCGCCGTCGGCCTGCTGGGCCTGCTCACCGGGCTGTCCGGTGTCCTCAAGCGTCGCCGCTGACCCGCCGCCGGTTCGGCGGCCGCACCACGGCGACTGCACAACTCCCCCTTCCCTGCTGCCTCCTGGAAAGCCATGACCATGGACCAGATCCAACACGATTGGGAACTGAGCGACTTCGAGAACCTCGACGACTTCGACGACTTCGACGAGCTCGACGACTTCGAGCGCGACGACCGGCCGGTGATCGAGGTGACCCCGCCGAGCCTGGCCGAACTCGCCACCGCCGGCCTGGCGGAGCGGACCAGGATCATCGAGAAGTACGTCCGGGAGGAGCTGGCCCGGGTGCTGGGGGTCGATCCGTACAGCATCGACACCACCGGCCGTCCGATGAACAGCCTGGGCGTCGGCTCGATCCACGGCCTGGAGATCCAGCGCCGGATGGAGGCCGTCCTGCGGATCGACGTGAACCTCCAGCGGCTGCTGCGGGCCAACAGCGCGTTCGAACTGATCGAGTGCCTGGCGGGCCAGCTCGGCCCCGAGGACAGCCCGCACAAGCGCTCGGCCGGGCACACCCACGCCGTTCCTGCCGTGGTGGGCGCGGCGTGACCGGCTCCGGGGCGGTCGGCGGTGCCTTCGCGCCGCGCGCCCCCACAGCCCTGGCCGGCGCCCCGTTCGCGCCCCTGCTGGACGGGGACCGCCTGGACGTCTGGCTGATCCGCCGCCCGAAGCTCGACGTGGCGCAGGCCGCCCTCGACCTCTCGGAGCTCGACGACGCGGAGCGCCGGCGGGCGGCCTCCTTCATCCGCCCGTCGGACGGGATCACCTACGCGGCGGCGCACATCGGCCTGCGGCGGCTGCTCGGCGGCTACCTCGGCGTCCCGCCGGAGGAGGTGCCCTTCGTCCGCGAGCCGTGCCCCGGCTGCGGTGACCCGCACGGACGCCCGGCCGTCGCGTACCCCTCGCCGCCGCTGCACTTCTCGCTCGCGCACAGCCAGGGGATGGCGGCCGTGGGCGTGGCCGCGACCCCGCTCGGCATCGACGTGGAGCGGCTGCCGCACGAGGAGACCGTCGAGGTCTGCACCCCGGCCCTGCATCCGGACGAGCGCGCCGAACTGGCCGCCGTCGACCCGGCCGGGCTGCGGTTGCTGTTCGGCCAGTTGTGGACCCGCAAGGAGGCCTATCTCAAGGGCATCGGAACCGGGCTGAGCCGCCTTCCGGCGCAGGACTACCTCGGCGCCGAACCGGCCGGCCGGCCACCGGGCTGGACGATCCTCGACCTCCCGGCCGGCCCGCGCCACCAGGCCGCCGTGGCGGTGCACCGGGAGGACCCGGTGGCGCCGGTCCTGCGCTGGCTGCCCTTCGAGGCGCTCTGCGCCGGCGGCACGGTGGACGTGTCCCGCCGCGCGCCGGCCCGTCCGGTCGCCGCCTAGTGCCCCAGGAGCCGCCCGCCGCGGACCAGGTGTCCGCGCCACCAGCACGGCCCGCCGGACCGACGGACCGACCGCCCCACGTACCCCTCGGGAGTGACCCAGCTATGTCGACACCTGAAAAGACCAAGTCCGGCCGCCCAGACCAGCAGCGGGTGCACTGGACGTCCAAGGAACGCCTGGAGGAGCTGGGCCTGATCAAGGACGCCGCCCTCCAGGGGCCGGATCCGTCCGCCACCGAGCGCCAGCACTCCAGAGGCAAGCTCACCGCCCGCGAGCGGATCGAACTCCTGCTGGACGAGGACTCGTTCACCGAGGTCGAGCAGCTCCGCCGGCACCGTGCCACCGGCTTCGGCCTGGAGCACAAGCGCCCCTACACCGACGGTGTGATCACCGGCTGGGGCACGGTCGACGGCCGCACCGTCTTCGTCTACGCGCACGACTTCCGGATCTTCGGCGGTGCGCTGGGGGAGGCCCACGCCACCAAGATCCACAAGATCATGGACATGGCCCTGTCCGCGGGCGCCCCGCTGGTCTCGCTCAACGACGGCGCCGGCGCGCGGATCCAGGAGGGCGTCTCGGCGCTGGCCGGATACGGCGGCATCTTCCAGCGCAACACCAAGGCCTCGGGTGTCATCCCGCAGATCAGCGTGATGCTCGGCCCCTGCGCGGGCGGTGCGGCCTACTCGCCGGCGCTGACCGACTTCGTGTTCATGGTGCGCGAGACCTCGCAGATGTTCATCACCGGCCCGGACGTCGTCCGCGCGGTGACCGGCGAGGAGATCACCCAGAACGGACTCGGCGGCGCGGACGTCCACTCCGGCACCTCGGGCGTCTCGCACTTCGCGTACGACGACGAGCAGAGCTGCCTGGAGGACGTCCGGTTCCTGCTGTCGCTGCTGCCGTCCAACAACCGGGAACTCGCCCCCACCTCCCGCAGCGGCGACCCGGCCGACCGCCGTACCGACGCGCTGCTCGACCTCGTCCCGGACGACCCGAGCCGGGTCTACGACATCCGCGGCGTGATCGAGGAGATCGTCGACGACGGCGACTACTTCGAGATCCACCCGGCCTGGGCGACGAACATCGTCTGCGCGCTCGCCCGGCTCGACGGCGAGGTGATCGGCATCGTCGCGAACCAGCCGGCCTCCTACGCGGGCGTTCTCGACATCGAGGCGAGCGAGAAGGCTGCCCGGTTCGTGCAGTTCTGCGACGCGTTCAACATCCCGCTGGTCACCCTCGTCGACGTCCCCGGCTTCCTGCCCGGCGTCGACCAGGAGCACAACGGCATCATCCGGCGCGGCGCCAAGCTGCTCTACGCGTACTGCAACGCGACCGTGCCGCGGATCTCGCTGGTGCTGCGCAAGGCCTACGGCGGCGCGTACATCGTGATGGACTCCCGCTCCATCGGGACGGACCTCGCGCTGGCCTGGCCGGGCAACGAGATCGCCGTGATGGGCGCCGAGGGCGCGGCCAACGTCATCTTCCGCCGGGAGATCAACGCCGCCGCCGAGCCCGAGGCCGTCCGGCAGCAGAAGATCAAGGAGTACCAGGCCGAGCTGATGCACCCCTACTACGCCGCCGAGCGCGGCCTGGTGGACGACGTCATCGACCCGGGCGCCACCCGGCAGATCCTGGCCAGGTCGCTGGCCATGCTGCGGACCAAGCACGCCGACATGCCGTGCCGCAAGCACGGCAACCCGCCGCAGTGACGGCGGCAGGCGCGGATCCGGCCGCCATCCGGATCGAGCGGGGCAACCCCGACGCCGAGGAGCTGGCCGCGATCACCGTGATCCTGCTGGCGCGGGCCGCGGCGGCCGCCGCGGCTCCCGCCCCGGCCCACCGGCGGGCGACCGCCGGCTGGCGCCGGCTGGAGCGCGCCCTGCGCCCGCGCGACCCGCGCGGCTGGCGCGCCCCGCAGGCCGTCACCACCACGAGGACCGCAGAGCCGGC
The DNA here is from genome assembly GCF_042669755.1 of Kitasatospora sp. NPDC057223. Lineage (NCBI taxonomy): Bacteria > Bacillati > Actinomycetota > Actinomycetes > Kitasatosporales > Streptomycetaceae > Kitasatospora > Kitasatospora sp. NPDC057223. The sequence continues at coordinate 15,922 of NZ_JBHUWW010000007.1, forward strand.
GCGAACCTGAGGACCGCCCGCCCACCGGACGGTCACCGCCCCCCACAGGCAGGACCACACGATGACCCTGACAGACGAAGAGCTCCTCGCGATGCGCGACGGGCTGCGGGTACTGACCGACCGGGCCGAGATCAGTGATCTCATCGACCGCTACGTCATCGCCCTCGACACCCAGGACGACTACGGCTACGACGACTACTGGCCGGTGCCGATCTTCAGCGAGGACGCCGTGCTGGAGTTCCCGATCGGCAACTTCGCCGGCCTGGACGGACTGGCCCGGTTCCACTTCGAGGCCAAGGCCAAGTTCGACCGGACGCTCCACCTGAGCAGCAACTACGCGATCAGCCTGAACGGTGACCGCGCGATCATCCGGGTGCACCTGGTCGCCGCGCACGTGCACCGGGCCGACGGCCCGGACCCGGGCGGCCGCTTCGACATCGGCGGGTACTGCGAGGGCGAGGCGGCGCGCACCGAGGAGGGCTGGCGGCTGCGCCGCTGGAAGTTCAACCTGATGTGGTCCGAGGGGACGGGGCCGGCCCGCCGGCCGGCCCGGGACCGCACGCTCGCGCTGAGCTGACGCGGGCGGCCCGTCACACGGCGACGGCCCGCCGGGGAACCGGCGGACCGTCGCGGTGGCGGGGGCAGGAGCCCGGATCAGGCCCGGAACGTCTCGGACGCCTGGGCGTCGGGGCCGGGTGCGGCCAGTGCGAACAACTCGTCCAGGTCGTACTCCGCACGCTGCGGTCCGCCATATCTGTTGATCTTCCCGCGGCTGGCCCACTTCCTGATCGTCGCCTCGGAGACCCCCATCGCCAGCGCGGCCAGTTCGGTCGGCACCGTCCGCCGCTTCGTCCCGGGGTTCACCGCTCCACCGCCCCGGGGTAGCGGTCCGCCGAGGCCGTGCCCGCCGCGTCCGGAGCGCAGTGCTGCAACCGGCCGGCGATCAGCAGCCACTGCTGCGGGGGCAGGAAGTGCCCGGCCTCGCAGGCGACATGGCCGGGCGGCGACTCGTGGTCGTCGGCCCGGCGCAGGACCGCGTGCAGGGTGCTCGCGCACCCGGGCTGCGGACAGGTGCCGACCGGCCGCCGCTGCGCCGGGCCGGGCCCGAACATCCGGGTGGCGGAGTCCAGCAGGCGGGCCACCTCCTCGTCGAACTCGGCCGCCGCCGGGTGCGCCGCCAGCCACTCCAGGTGGCGGACCAGGAAGCGCACCAGCGCGGGTACGTCCCGTTCGACGCCCGGCCCGCCCCGGCCCGGGGCCCGCTGCTCCTCGACGACCAGGCCGGCCCAGCACGCGAGCACCTCGGTCAGCTCGGTCCGGACCGCCATGACCTTCTCGTCGAGCACGATGCCGGTCGCCGCCCGGCTGCCGCTGACCCGCTCCCGGAGGTTCACCGGCGCGCCGGCCGCCATCGTCTGCTCGCTCTCCCGGTAGGCGTCGCGCAGCCCGCGCAGGTCGGTCCGCAGCCGGTCCAGGGCGGCGGCGCACAGGCGCAGCCCGTCGACGGCTCCGTGTCCGCGCGGCCGGCCGGTGCTCCGTCCGTGTCCGCAGCGCGGGGCGGCGCAGTCCCGCCGGGCGGGGGCCGGGCGCCGGCTCTCCTGCCGGGGGCCGACCTGTTCGCCGGGGTGGGTGGCGCGCCGCCGGATCGAGGCGACCGCCGCGACGGACAGGCCGGTGGTCGAGGCGACGGCGCGGTCCGCCCACCGGGGGTGGGAGCGCACTATGCGTTCGGCGGCGGTGATCCGGTCCGCCGGGGTCAGCGGGAGGCCGTGTCTCGCGTTGACCTCGACGGCGAGTACGAAGGCGTCCTGCACCGTGCCCCGGAAGAAGCGGACGGGTACCTGTTTGCGTCCGCGCAGGACGCTCGCCCTGATCCGGTGCGTCCCGTCGATCACCCGCATCGTCGCGCGGTGGACGATGACCGGCGGGAACACCGCGTCCGAGGCGGCGAGTGAGCGGACGTGCTCGGGGTTCTCCCTGGCCCGGGGCGAGTCGGCCGGCAGCAGCAGGCTGACCGGGACGACCTCGACGGGGGAGAGGAGCCGGCTGAGCTGCTCCCAGACGGAGTCCGCGGCCGGCGCGAGAACGGAGCCGCCGGGTGGGGAGGCGGGTGCGGGTGCGGTATCGACGCTTCCTGTCACTGGTCTGCTCCTTCGGGCGCTCGGCGGGTCTGCGTTCCGTGCGTGTGCAACCGTGGCGTGGGCACGGGCTGACACAAGATCACGTCATCCTCCATGCTGACTGGTGCTGTCTCGGCGGCGCGCGACGAGGAGGGCCCCCGTCCGGTTCGGTGGTTCCGGCAGGGCCGTTGGGCGGTGCCGCAGAACTGTGGTGCCGGGTGGGGCGGTCGGTCACGGCGCTCTCCGTTGAAGGTCTCCGTCCGTGGTGTCAGAATACCTTCCCGAAGGTATTTTGTGAACCCGAAACCGGTGCGCGGAGGGTCCCGCCGAAGGCGGTGCAGCGGTAATGTCGCAGGATCTGCCTCTTTGGAAGCATGCGAAGCGGTTCAAAAAAATCCTGCATGAAGGTATCTTTAGGCTGGGGCGAAGCCCCTGCCCGACCCACTCAACGGTGCCCCCAAGGACGCCAACCCCTAGAAAAGGGACGAACCATGACGCGAAAGCAGGCGCGGTCCATCCAGACGTACGAACGGGTTCTGGACGCCGCTGCCGCCGAGTTCGCACAGCACGGGTACCCGAGCACCAACCTGCAGAACGTGGTCGCGCGGACCGGGCTCACCAAAGGTGCGCTGTACGGCCACTTCTCCTCGAAGGAACAGCTGGCCGCCGTGCTGATCAGCCAGTTCGACGAGGCGGTGCAGGCACTGGTGAGCGCCGTCGAGACCTCGGGGGCCCCGGCCCTCGGGCAGCTGCGCACCCTCACCTGCTCGCTCGCCGAGGAGCTCCAGTCGGACATCCGGATCAGTGCCGCACTGCGTCTCGTGGTGGACGAGGCGCAGGCCACCGTCCAGCCGCCGGCTGCCCTGGCAGAGCTCCGCCAGCACGTGCTGAGCCTGGTGCACCAGGCTCAGAAGGAGAAGGACATAGAACCGGAACTGCCCGCCGAGCCGGTGGCCGACCTGGTGATCGCCGTGCTCTTCGGCGCCCACTACATGGCGCCGGCCGCCGACGGGAAGGACCTGCCCAGCCGGGTCCGCGACATGTGGACCATCCTGGAACCGACCCTGCGGGGCCGCTGAGTACCGGCGCTCGGGGGCGCGCTCGGTACCCCGGCCGCGGGGCATGCGGACGAGGCCGGTGACCTGAGGTCACCGGCCTCACGCACGTGCGCCGCCGGGCCCGTCAGCCCGCCGGGACGGTCGCCGACCGGGGCGGCACCGGCGCGCTCAGCACGGGCCAGCCGCGCAGCCCGGCCTCGTCCGCCAGGCCGGAGTGCCCGCCGACCACCACCGGGTGGCCGACCTCCAGCAGCATCGGCAGGTCGCTGAGGTCGTCGCCGTAGGCGAAGCAGTCGGCCGGCCCCACCGACCGGGCCGCCATCACGGCCGCGGCCGCCTCGGCCTTGGCCGGGCCGATCAGCGGCCGCTCCACCTCCCCGCTGAGCACCCCGCCGCCGCCCAGCTTCAGACTGGTGCACACGACCATCCCGGCGCCCAGGTCCCGGAGCAGCGGATCCAGCAGTGCGTGGCAGGACCCGGAGACCAGGACGACGGTGTCGCCGGCCGCCCGGTGCCCCTCCAGCGCGTCGACGCCCGCCCGGACGAAGGCGCCGGGGCGGCCCCGGAAGCCCGCGTACCAGTCCAGGCCGGCCCGGCGGAGCAGCTCCGGCCGGACCCCGGCGAACAACCGGAAGTAGGCACGGTTGAGTTCGGCCCGCGGCAGGCCGCTGCGGAGCAGGCGCTCCACGCTCCCCGGATCGCGCCGCGTCGCCCGGCCGGCGGCGGGGCCCGAGATCCAGTACTGCCAGAAGTCCACCATCGTCTTGCAGCCGACCAGGGTCTCGTCGACGTCGAAGAAGGCGATCCGCCCGGACGGCGCCGTCATGCCCGGCCTCCGCCCGCCCCGGCGGCGGCGGCGAACACCGCCGGGGCGTAGACCGCGGCCGCCGCCTCCAGGTCGAGTGCCATGTGCCCCGCCGCCGCGCTGACGTCCCGCCATCGGCGCTGTAAGGGGTGCTCCTCGGACTGGCAGCGGGCGCCGGCCGTCTGGAACAGCCGGGCGACCGCGCTCGTGCAGAGCCCGGCGGCCACCGCCAGGTCGCGCTGGTTCTCCCCGGCGGCGGGCAGCGGCGCGGCGCCGCCCTGCCCGCTCCGGTACACGGCGGTGTCGGCGCGGTCGGCCGCGTGGCACAGCAGCAGCGCCGCCGCGTGGATCTGGGCCGAGGCCTCGGCCAGCACCTGCTGCACGGCGGCCGACTCGCGGGCCGGGCGGCCGTCCGGGCGGCACTTGGCCGCCATCACCCTCGTCCAGTCCCGCAGCGCGCCCCGGGCCGCTCCCAGCACCGGCGCCGCGAACTGCAGCGGAGCCGTCAGCTGGAAGGGCACCGCGTGGCAGTGCGCGTCGCCGGGTCTGACCCGGCCCAGCTCGGCGATCGTGAACGTCCGGTGCTCCGGCACGAAGACGCCGCCGAGGGCCACCGTGTTGCTGCCGGTGCCGCGCAGCCCGGAGTTGCGCCAGGTGTCCAGCACGTCCACGGCCGCCACGGGCACCGCGAACAGCCGCTGGTCCGGCCCCCGGTCCCCGGCGCCCGGCCCGGCCAGCAGCACCCAGTCGGCCTGCTCCACGCCACTGACGAAGGACCAGGTGCCTTCCAGGCGCCAGCCGTTGTCGCCGTCGCTGCTGTCGGGCACCGCTTCGGCGGCCGGCGGGGCGAGCGCGGCGGCGATCCGGACGTCCGGGGAGCCGCCCCACAGCTCCTGCTGCCCCCGCTCGGGGAGGTAGGCCGCCAGCCGGCCGTGTGCCGCGTAGAGCGAGGCGCACCACGCCGTCGAGGCGCAGGCCTCGGCGAGGGTCGCCACCGCGTCGGCGAGCGGGTGGAAGAGCCCGGCCGTCCCGCCCCACCGCCGCGGCACGAAGTGCCGGGCGAATCCGGCCGCCGAGATCCTGGCCGCGAGGGCGGGCGTCAGCCCGCGCCGGTGGTCGAGCAGCGCCGTGCTGCGCTCGGCGAGGTGCAGCAGGCCGTCCAGTACCGGAGCCGGGCGTTCAGAGAGTTGATGTCTCGTCAGCATGTCGCGTTCTCCGGCTGCTTGGCGGCTGCCTGCGGCCGGCCGCGGTGGGCCGGCGGCATCGCGAGCAGCCGTGCGGAGGCGAGGACCCGGCCGTCCTGGACCGCCGTGGCGAGCACGCTGTGCTCGGCGCCCGCCGGCTCCAGGGCGGTCTCGATCGACACCGGGAGGTCGAGTTCGCCGAAGGAGCTGAACCTGATGGCGACGAGGGACGGCGACCAGCCGTCCGGACTGGTCGAACACCCCCCGCCGGCCGTCGTGGTCAGCCGGGCCGCCTGCCGGAACGCCTCCAGCAGCACCATGCCGGGGATGTGGTCCGAGTCGTGGTCGAACAGCACGGGGTGGCTGCGGTCCATCCGCAGCTGCCAGCGCTGCGGCGCGGCCGGCCGGCCGGCCGCGAGCAGGACGTCCTGGGCGGTGCGGTAGCCGACGGCCGCCGCCGGCAGCGGCGGGGTCCGGTCGTGGAACACGGCCTCCGGGCGGCGCCCGCGCCGGTAGCGCAGGGCGCCGTAGCGGCGCGGGTGCATCGCCTCCCAGCTCACCGCGACCCGCCCGCAGCGCACGCCGGCCACGTGGATCTCGGCCTCCAGGTGCATCTTGAACCGGCCTGGTGCGGCCCGTTCGTGGACGCACACCGTGTCGAGGACGATCGGCAGCGGCCCCGGGCCGGCCGGCAGGCCGCCCGGGGCGACCGCGAGCTCCAGGTCGAACATGACGAACGGGAAGTCGTCGGGTATGCCGTGGAAGCGGTGCGACAGCAGGATCGCCGTCTGCCGCACCGTCTCGGCCAGCAGCAGCGGGTCGCTCGACGACGCGTCGGCCCGGTTCCGCAGCAGGTGGTTGCGTGACCAGAGGGCGGCCACGGCGAACCGGTCGGTGTCGAGTCTCCTGGCGTCCGTGAGCAGTACTTCTGTCGCCGACACCTTGTGGACCGCTTCGCGTGCGACGCGGCGGCCGAAGGACAGGCCCCCCCAGGGGTCCGCCGGGGCCGAGGACGTGCCGGTCGGATGGTGCGAACCAGTTGCAGGCAGGACTGTGAACACGAACGGACTCCTTTGCGGTGACATTCGCGGAGCAAGGCGGAAGGCGCGCGGGCCGGGCGGCCGTGCGGCCGTCCGGACGCCGGTGTGTGCTGAGTGTGGTGTGCCAGCCCGAGCCCTGTGGCGGGCTCAGGGGATTGGCAGAAGTGCTACGGCAGGCAGGCTGCTCGGCCGTGCCTTGCGGTGCGATGGCGCTGCTTTCGGTGCGTCGGCATGCCCCCCTGACATGCCGAGCCCTTGTCGTCACGAGTAGGTTGCACTGGTGAGCGAGGTCCCGTTTCGAAAATATACCCACCCGAAGGTATATTGCAATCAGTACGGCAGGCCTTGACCCCACCGCGGCACCCCGTGGCGCCCGTTCACCCCGACCGGCGCACTCGGTACGACCGAGAGGCAGAGCACACGTGTCCAAGCAAGCACCTGTAGTCGGCTGGGAGCCCACCAACCCCAGGACGAGCCAAGGTCCCGAGCTGCACCAGGACCGGGCACTGCGTACCCGGGCGCTCGTGCTGAACTGCGCAGCCGAGATCTTCGCCGACAAGGGATACCGGGGAACGTCCATCCAGGACGTGGCCGCCAAGGCCGGGATGACCAAGGGCGCCGTGTACTTCCACTTCCCCAGCAAGGACATCCTCACCGTCGCGGTCGTCGAGGAGCACTACACCCGCTGGCCGGTGATGCTGGAGAGCGTCCGGGCCCGCAAGCTCTCCCCGCTGGACACCGTCGTCGCCCTGCTGGACCTCGTGGCCGAGGCCTTCCACACCGACGTGGTCGTCCGCGGCGGCGCCCGCCTCCAGATCGAGCACGCCCTCATCGGCCTGCCGCTGCCCACGCCGTACGTGGGCTGGATCAACCTGCTGACCCAGCTGCTGGAGGAGGCCGACGAGGCCGGCCAGCTCCGCGCCGGAGTCACCCCGGCCGCCGCCGCCCGGGCCATCGTCGGCGCGTTCTTCGGCATGCAGCACGTCTCCGAGACCGTCAGCCAGCGCGCCGACCTCCCGGCCCGCTGGAGCGAGATGCGCGAGCTGCTCTTCTACTCCATCCGCGCCTGAGGGCGGCCCGCTCCCGGGCGCTCCCGCGCCCGCGGATCCCGGCTGCCGCCGGCGGTGATCCGCAGGGCGAGGCGGTCGGACAGGGGGTAGGCCGTCTCGGCCGGGATCAGCGCGTCGGCCGCCGCCGCCCGGCCCGCCCGCACCAGGTCGCGGGCCTCGTGGGCGAGCGCCGTGGCGTCCGTGACGGTGAGGATCCACTCGTCGGCGTACCGGTCCACGGCCTCGCCCGACAGGCCGAGTTGCAGCGCCCGGTGGGGGAGGGCGCCGAGCGCGGTGGAGCGCTCGGGATCCCACTGGACGCGTACCGGGCTCGTCCTGAGCTCGGCCTTCCAGGCCGCGGCGGACGCGTGCCGGTCCCGGTCGTAGTGGCTCGGGCAGGACCGGTCGAGCGCCCACTCGAAGCCCGCCCGGCTGATCCGGACGGCCAGCACCCGCTCCTGCCCCGCCTTGGTGCCCCAGCCGGAGCGGTACATCGTCCAGCGGAACGACGGCTTGATCCAGGTCATCCGCTCCCGCTTGAACGGCGCCACGAAGGTGCCCGCCGCGAGCGCCGCCTCCGCGACGGCGGCGGGGTACGCCTGGTAGACGACGAGACTGTGCTCGTCGTGCACGGCGCGGATCTGCCGCGGCGGATGGTGGGTCGTCATCGCCGTCTCCTCGGTCGTCGGCACACCGCCCGGACGGACGGCTCACCGTACTTCTACCGGTCCACCGTTTCCGGACGAATTCCGGCACCGACGCGATCGGGAAACCGGGTGCGGTGCGGCCGGCGCACCCGGCCCGGCGTGCCGCCCGCTACGGCGCGGCGGGGGAGCCCGGTGCCCGCCGCCGCTGCTGCTGCGACCGCGTGAACCTGTCCTGGGCGTCCAGCACGCTGTCGGCGTAGCGCGCCGCCCAGAGGCCCATCTCCCGCATCGGGGCGAGCAGCGCGCGGCCGGCCTCCGTGAGCGCGTAGTCGACCCGCGGCGGGGCCTGCGCGTACGCCTGCCGCTCGACCAGGCCGTTGTACTCCAGGCGCCGCAGCGCCTCGTTGAGCACCTTCGGGCCGATGCCGCCGATCCGGGCCAGCAGGGCGCGCGGCCGCATCGGGCCGCACTCGCCGAGCGTGAACACCACGACGCTGTCCCAGCGGTTCGCCAGCACCTCGAACGCGACGCGCGCGCGGCAGTCGGCGGTGAACGGCGCATCGGGCCGGCCGGCCGGTTCGTCCATGCCCCCATCCTGCCCCAGGTATCGGACACCAGGTGGTGTGTATCGGCCGGCCTAGCGTCGTGACCCGGCGGCCCGACCGGGCCGCCCCCGACCGGCAGGCAGGAGTACCACGATGCGCATCGGCATCCTCGGCACCGGCGCGATGGCCACGGCACTGGGCGGCGCCTGGGCCGCCGCCGGCCACGACGTCCTGATCGGCGGCCGCGACCGGGCCGCCGCCGCCCGCACGGCGGCCCGCACCGGCGCCGGCGGGCACGGGGACCTCGCCCGGGCGGCGGCCCACGGCGAGGTCATCCTGGCCGCCGTCCCGGCCGCCGTGGCACCGGAGTTGGCGAAGGAGTACGCCGGCCTGCTGGCCGGCCGGACGGTCGTCGACTGCACCAACCCGGTCATCCCCACCGACGACGGCCTGGTGCTCTCCACCGGCGGCGCCGGCTCGGTCGCCGGCCTGATCGCGCAGGCCGCGCCGGGCGCCCACGTGGTGAAGGGCTTCAACCTCTGCCACGAGAGCATCTGGACGCTCTCCCCGCCGGTCTTCGAGGGCGTGCCGCTGGCCGTCCCGCTCTGCGCCGACGACCCGCAGGCCCTGGCCCGGGTGGCCCGCCTGGTCACCTCGATCGGCTGCACCGCCATCCCGTGCGGGGGCCTGGTCCGCGCGGCCTACCTGGAGGCGACGGCCGCCTTCGCCATCGGCGCCTGGTGGTCGGGCGCCCAGCCCCGGGCCGCCTTCCCGTCCCCGGCCGAGGCACCGCGGGCGGCCTGAGCCGGCCGGCCGGCGGAGCGTCAGCCGAGCGGTGCCGGGGCGCCGAGGGCCTCCAACTCGGGCAGCAGGACGGCGGGATCACCCGCGCCGACGCCGGTGAAGCGCTCGGTGGCGAGAAAGCGCGCGGCGGCCGCGCGGACGGCGTCGGGGGTGACCGTGCGCAGCCGGTGCAGGTGACCGGGCAGCCAGTCGTGGTCGAGACCGGCCGTGGCGAGGGTGAGGAGTTGGTGGGCGAGCCCGCGCTGGCCGGACAGCAGCGGCGACGTGATCCCCACGGCGTAGGAGCGGGCGGCCGCGACCTCGTCGTCCGTGGGCGGGGCCGCCCCGGCGATCCGGGCCAGCTCGCCCCGGGCCGCCCGGATCGCGGCGCCGGCCCCGGCGGTGCGGGTGTCGGTCTCGAACCCGATGACGGTCACCGCATCCACGGCGGCGTGCTCCTCGATCGCCGACCCGGCGGCGTAGACGTAGCCGAGGTTCTCCCGCAGCTCCGTCACCAGTCGTGAGGAGAGGCCTCGTAGCCGGGGTCGGTGCGGGGGAGCGCGGTCGCGGCGAGGCTGATCCGGGCCTGCGCGGCGCCGGGGGGCGGCAGGAGTTCCAGGGCGCCGCCCCCGACGGTGCCGGGCGCGGTGGGCAGCGTCACCGCCCGCTCGGAGCGCCACCGGTCGAGTGCCCCGCACGCCAGGTCCGCGGTGGCCTGCGGCTCCGCGCAGCCGACCAGGACGAGCGTCGCCCCGCGCGGCACCAGCCGCTCCCGGGCCGGCCGCCGTACCGCGTCCGCGTCGGCGAGTGCCACCGGGCCGGCCTCGGGCGCCCGCCTGCTGGCGGCCCACGGCCGGCGGGCCCGGGCCGAGGTCTGGCTGGACGAGGCCGGCGAACTGGCCGACGAGACGGGCGCCGTCCGCGTGCGGGAGCAGGTCGAAGCGGTCGCCCGCCGCCTGGCCCCGGCGGGCGCAGGCACGACGGCCCCGAAACCGGCCAGGGCCGACCTCACCTCCCTGACCGCACGGGAGCGCCAGATCACGGACATCCTCACGACCGGAGCCCGGACCAAGGAGATCGCCGGTGCCCTGTTCCTGAGCCCCCGCACGGTCGAGTCGCACATCGCCCGGATCTACCGCAAGTTGGGCGTGACCTCCCGGCTCGCCCGGGTGGCCGCCCTGGCGCCCCCGCCGTCGGCGCCCCGCGCTGACACCTCGGCAGTCGCCTCCGGCCGGCCGTAGCCGTCGGTCCGGAGAAACAAGAAAGCCCCAGGCCGTTGACCTGGGGCTTTATCGCTGAGCGGGCGACGAGAATCGAACTCGCGCTATAAGCTTGGGAATCTTTGGGTGTTCGGGTCGCCTTGTGGCTCTGACCTGCAGTGATACTGCCGCAATTGGCCCTTCGGGCGCTCGACGCTGACCGCTGTCGCCTCTCCTTCACTGCCCGTTCTGGCATGGATCTGGCACGCGCCGGAATCGTCCTTGCAGGACCGGTGTGCGAGCACTTGGCCATGCCTCGGCAGCACCCTAACCAGCACGATCCGTTGTCCTCAATGTCCACACCTCGCCTGCTCTCGCTCAAATCCCACCCGTAGTCGCTCATCTCCGCGAGCAGAACCTGTCCCGGCAAACAGCACCTTGCTCTCGGCGGCCTCGGCCCCCGTGAGCGAGGCCGTCTGCAGGTAGTCGCAAGGGTGTCTATCCCAGCCTTACGAGCCGAGATCGGAACCATCACGCTGTCCGCCCAGCCATTCGCTGAATCGGTGGTCTAGTCCACGATCAGAGGTGGCAGTGACTCGCGGCAGTGGCGCTGGAGTGCCGCCCTGGTGGCTTCCGTATCGGGATGGCCGATGCTGAGTGTCGTGATCTGACCCATGAGCACCTGCTCGAACTCTCCGCTTGCCGCGATCGCTTGCCCGTTCTCCGCATACGCGTGGGCCAGCAGGTAGCGGCTGAACAGGGTATCCGGGTGTCTTAGGCCGACGATGTCGGTCTGGGTCTCGACGATCCTCTCGAGGTCAGCAACTGGTCTGGTGCCGTGGCCGGAGCGCAACTGGAACTGGGCCACGAGGGAATCGATCCGGAGCGCCAGCCGCCGGTCCGGTACGGCTTCGGCAAGAGTTCGAAGTTCGGGCAGTCGATCGGAGCGCCCGGCGGTCACGGCCCAGTTCACTCCGCTGACGATGGTGTCGGAGTGGCGGAATCCCTGAACCGCGCTGCGGATCCGGAACGCAGTGCGGCTGTGCCTGCGGGCCAGCTCAACCCTCCCCACCCGAAAACCGGCCTGGGCCAGCAAATCAAGTGTGCGCACCCGCACCTCCCACGGCACGTTCCCGACCCGGCGCCAGGCGGAGAGGAGCTGCAGCAGACGTGTGTGGGCCTCGTCGGGCCGCCCCTGATCCAAGGTGAAGTGTGCGGCGGCAAGCAGGGCGAAGCGACCTTGGAGCGAGGTGAAGTACCTCGGGTCGACGGAAAGCAGCGGCCGCGAACTTGCCGCCCAGCTCGGCCAGTCCTCCCATTGGGAGATGCCCTGGCTGATTGGTACGGTACCCAGCAGCATTGACTCGGCCAGCAGCGCGGCCCGCTCCCGCTCGGCCGGACTGAGCAGGCTGCGAACCAACTGGGCGGTGAGCCAGTCAAGGTGGACCTCGTCGGCGCTGAGCCGCACTAGTTTCTGCCGTCCAAGAGTCCGGAACGCCATAGTGAGGCGATGGAGCGGTACCTGCCGGTCGTCCGGCAATGAAGTGACGGCGGAGCGCCAGGATGACCGGCAGGGACGGCTGCCGAGACCAGTGAGCGGGAACGGCCCGCCGTCCAACAGGGCAAGGGCGCCCAATACGTCACGCAGGAAGGGCTGATGGGCCCCCGGAAGGGCATTCATCGCTTGCCGGACCTCGCTGGCGAGGGTGGACTGACGCCCATCGGGCCGCTCTGATTCGAAGATCACCTGAGCGTGCGACCGCACCCGGTCGAGGAAGCTCTCGACCGTGACGCCAGGGCGGATCCAGAGAACGGCATGTGCAAGCGCCAGCGGCAGATCACCGAGCTGTTCAGCCACCCGGGCGGCGTCTTCGTCAGTGAGACCGGTCGGGTGACGCGTCAGGAAGGCGACCGACTCGGCGCGGGTGAACGCCCCGACCTCTACGACCGTGGCCAGCCGACGCCACCGATCGGGGTTTCGCGAGACGATGACCAGTTGGATGCCGGAGGCTGCCAGGGTGTCAGGAAGGTCGTCCGGGCTCAGGTCGACATCGGGGAGCAACACGATCGGCCTCGGCAGCCTCGGCAGCTCGAGCGCTACGAACTCCGCTAATTTTGAACTTAGTTCGCCGATCGGTCCGGGCGTCCAGGGGCAACTCGTTCGACCCAGATCGGATGACGACGCGCGTACGTCCCACTGAACCAGGTGCGTCTTGCCGACGCCGATGCCTCCGGTCACCACGACGATGCCGTCACGACGAAGTACGTCCGTGATCTGCGCCAAGAGCCATGGGCGGTCGATCCAGACCCGGCGGGTACCAAAACTGGTCGACGCATCGCGGACGGTGACGCCTTGAACAGCCAACTCTACGCAGCCTTTCATGAATTCGGCTGTCGCCGTGGAGCCCGCGCCGACGGACGGTGCTGGCCTTCTGGCGAACGAGCGGGACAGGTCGGGGGTTACGTCAGCGCACGTCCGAGTACCAGTGCGTCTCGGTGCTCAGATGATCGAGGCTGACCCATTCCTGGGCCAGGCGCTCGCCACGCAGCAGCAGTCCAACGGCCTGAGGGCGGTGCCGGGGGTGCAGCCAAGCGGCGAGGCGGTGGGCCTCCGCAATGGAGATACGGGCCTCCTTCGGCTTCACCAGGCCTGGATGGCCGTGTCGCAGCAGCGCGTCGTAGAGCCCAACCGCGGGCCGCACCGACGGGAGGCCGGGGAGTCGCCGTTGGAGAGCGCTGATCGGAATCCGCAGGCCGGCGGCATCGAGGTCACCGAAGTAGACGACATGTGAGATCTCGTCCCGGGGCCCAATGCTGCCGATGGAGGCGGGGAAGGTGTTTCCGATGCCCCAGGCGATATACCCGAGACCATGGTCGATGTGCTGGAGCATGTGGGAGATCGACCAGTAGGTGGTGGAGTTCTCGATCACCAGGAGCCCGCGTCCCCGGCCGAGGCGGTGGTATCCGCTGTCCTCCTCCAACGGGACCGTATCGAACGCTCCGGTGAGGAGCGGCGGATCGACATGAAAGGCATTGATCCGGATCAACAGCTCCGGGTAGTCAGAAAAGAGCGGCTTTGCCTTCAGCCTGTCGAAGATCTTCTCCGCTGGATGCTCCGGCTGTTGAAAGTAGGGATGCCTACCGAAGATCTTCAGCGCCCGTTCCCGAACCGGCAGGCGTAGTCCGGGCTGGCCGCGATGAAGCCAACTGTTGAGCGCTTCGTAAGCAGCACGGATCTTGTCGGTGGTGCGGGGCTGGGCCCAGTAGTCCTCGGCCCAGGACAGGCTGCTGTGCCAGGCCGGCATCGGCTGGATTCGTCGAACCGTCGAACGGAAGGGGAGCAGGACGACCTTCAGCGGCAGCGGGGTCCTCTCGCGGTCCGTTGCCGCAGAGAACGTGATCTGCTTCGCATGCGCGAGTTCTGACAGGTGATCCGAGAGGATCCGCCTCGGCAGATCCCCCTCTCGGCCCGGCGGCACAGTCAGATGTTTAAAGGCGGACAGGACGTCCGCGATTGGCATACGCCTCTGGGTGGTGCCCTGCCAGCCGTTTCCGAGGGCGTGCGCCCGTAGCCGGTCGAGCAGGTCCGCCGCTCGACTGCTCAAGCCCTCGGGTGAATCAGTCGAGGTCATCGTCGTCATCGCTGGACTTGTCCTTGGTGAAGTAACGAGTCGCAGTGATCATCGGACGGTCGTACCGATCTAGTGACTCGTCCAAGTAGCGCCCGAAGACCTCTGCCACAGCCAGGTACTTCCGCTTGGCACGGAGGTCCGCGTCGTTGCGCAGCCGGACCACCAGCGGGAACGTGTCCAGTGCGGTGGTGTCGAAGAGCCCTGTCGTGTAGATGAGCTGGACGCCGAGTGCCCGAGCGACGGACTGCTGGAGCCGCAGCAGATAGGTGGCGGAGGCCCGCCCGATCGGATTGTCGAGGAAGAGCGTGCCGGAGTGGTGGTTTCCCACCCGGCCGCGGTCGTTGGCGCGCAGCGCCGCCATCGTGCAGTAGAGGATGATCGCGGTGGTGAGGGTCTGCCCGCCGGAGAACACCGCGCGCAGATCGGAGACCGGGACCCGTTCGTTGCGCAGCACGGAGTCCGGCTTGAGGATCGTGACCTTGAAGCCTACGGGTGCTACGGCGCTCGCCACTCCCTTGAGGATCAGAGAGGTCCCATCGCGCCTGAGCTCACGGCCGGCGGTAACGGCCTTCGCCGTCTCATCGGCCACCTCGTCGACGAGCAGGCCCATCCGGCCGCGCAGCTCGGCCTCGTCCACCTGCCTGAAGCGAATCCTGAGGAACCGCTCCCCGGACCATCCGGATAGGCCCTTCGGCAGCTGAGAGAAGCGTTCGGCCCGGCGCAGCACCTGAAGTGCCTCGCCAACCTGCTGCGCGAACTGGTGGACGATCTGGGTGCGGTGGCGTTCGATGGTCGCCAGATCGTCGGTGAGTGAGCGCAGTCGGCTGCGCATGGCCTGAGCCCACTCGGCCGCGAACGCAGGCAGCACGGCTCGCTCAGTGTTGACCATGATCTGGTGGCTCGCCGTCTCGAGCGCAAGGAAGCGCTGTTGGCCGGCATGCTTGGCAAGCCGGTCGGCGTACTTGCGCTCGGCCTCCTCCGCGGTGGCGGCCAGCTTCTTGGCCTCACCGTGGGCGGTACGGGTCGCCTGGTGCTGGGTATGTGCGACGGCGAGATCCTGCTCGAACGGGTCCGCGTCGATCAGCTCGGCCGGTTCGGCGTGGGCGAACTCGTGCCAGTCCTCACCGAACTTCTCGAAGGACTGCTGCCTCTCCTTGGTTTCCGTGAGGGCGCGGTCGAGCCGGGCAGTGTGCCCCTCCAGGTCCAGCAGGGTGTGGAGCGCCTCCTCGCGAGTCTGCTTCGCCTCCTCGACCAGCCGCAAGCCGTGAGTGATGTGGCGCGGCTGTTCGAACGGGGTCAGGTCGAGCTCCTCGGCCGGCTTCGGGAATCGCTCGTACTCCTCACGCCGATTGGTCAGCAGTGCGCTCAGCTCGGCCGCGCGGTTCAGCAGTTCCGGCGCGGCCTGCTCGGCCAACCGCCAAGCCAGCTCGCGTGACGCATGGTCGACTCCCTCCGGGCCGGCGAGCAGCTTCCGGGCGCGCGCCACCACCTCCTGCGGGTGGCCGGCAAGCTCAGTCGCCAACTGGGTGGCCTCGGCCTCGGCTTGGCGCAGGTCGGAGAGCAGGTGATCTCCGACCGAGGCCCGCAAGTAGGTCTCCGCGGCGCTCACATAGCTCCGCCGCAGCACTTCGAGCGGTTTCGTGGGCTGGTCCACCGTGGTGGCGGCCTCCGCCTTGGCGGGCAAGCGGGCGGCCTCCTCGGCGAGCCGACTGGCCGAAGCACGCAGTCCGTCCGCCTGCCGGAGCAGGCCGGCCGCTCGCTCGCGGCCATTGCGGGCCTGCTCAGCGGCGGCACGGGCGACAGTGCGCTCCTGCTCGGCGGCCTCCCGGTGCAGAAGGGCGGTGGTCAGCCAGCCGGACACCCTTGCTTCCTGGTCGGCCAACGTCCGCAACCGGTGGACCCTTTCGTCTAGACCGCGCTGGGCAGCTCGCACCGGAGTAATGGCCGCCCGTACGGCGACCCGTACGGCGGCGAGTTCTTCCCGCGCGACCCGTAGTTCGGCCACCTCGTGTTCGCCCTCGGCCACCGACTCCTGTGCAGCCGCGAGCTGTACCTCCAACTGGGCGAGTCGACCGGGTGGGAAGCCGCGACGCCATTCCTGGAGCCGTGCCGACAGCCCGGCGGCGGCGTCCCGGCGCGCGAACTGTTGGGTCAGCTGTTCCTGCCGCCGGTCATGGCGCTGCTGCAGTACGCGGCGCTCCGCGTCGGCTGCCCGCTCGTCGTAGAGGCCCGGGTGCGGTGGGACGACGAAGTCGACCCCGCCGATCGAGGTGTGCTCCGCGTCCATGGCGGCGGTGGTACCGATCGGCAGAAAGCCGATCGGATGCAACGCCCGCTCGTCGAGCAGCTCACGCGCCTGGTTCAACTGTGCCGCGTTGTTGAGCAGAACGCCGCTGATCAACTGGGGCAGCCGCTGGGCAAGGGCACGGCGTCGGTCAACATCGGGAACGGCTGCCAGATACTCCCACCCGGTCCACGCGGTGATGCCGTCCTCCGTGAGCGTCTCCTTGACCAGGACCGCCTCGGGTGCGGGTGGCAGCAACTCAGTGGTCTCCAGCGCGACCCGGGTCCGCTCGTCTTGCGCCTCGGCCACCCGAAGCCCAGTGATCGTCAGCACCGCTCTGTCGTGAACCTCCGAGAGCGCGCCGGTCAGCGCGCCAGCAGACGTTTCAAGGTCGCCGGCCGGGTGGCCCAACAGCTCAGTGAAGGCAGGATCCGCGCGGAGGGCGTCGGTACGGGCCACGGCAGCTTCGCGGTCCCTGGCCGCGGAATCCAGCATCCGGTGCAGGTTCGCAAGCCGCTGCTCAGCGGCTTGGACGGCTTGTGCGGCGCGCTGCTGGTCGCCCTCCAACTGCTCTGCCTCGGCCTCCAACACTCCGAGGCGGGACGCGTTCTCGGTGGCCTTCGTCACCGCCAGGTTGAGCCCTTCGGCTGCGGCGGTGTCGTCGGGTAGCTGACCGTCGCGGACGGCGGCGGCCACCGCTTCCCGCACCTCTCGGATCCGGTCCTCCGCAGCCTCAGCTTCCTTCTCCTGTCCAGCCGCCCGGGCGACGGCCTCGTTGTGCCCGCCTTGGGCCGTCTCGGCCTGCTCGCCAGCCTCCATCGCCGCGCCCTCGGAGGTCTGCGCCCGCTGGAGCACGGCCCGCATCGTGGCATCCAGTGCTGCCGCGAGCTGGGCCACTGCCTGGTCCCGGGCGACAAGAGCGGGCTGCGCAGCCTCCTCGGCGGCTTCCACCACGGACCGAACGCTCTGCAGCTGCTGTTCGACGGTGAGCTGATGAAGCGTCAGAGAAGTGAGCTGCCAGGCCGCCGCGACTTGGCCGGCGCGTTTCGCGGCTGCCTCGGCCCATTCGTGGCCGCTGACGGTCTCCTCCAGTCGAAGGCCGGCCACCTGCCGCTCCAACTCGCTGGTCACCGCGCGGAGGCGGAGGTGCTCGCTCTTCTGGTCCCGGAAGTCGGCGGCGAGTTGCCTGGCCTCGCTCTGCAGCCGGGTGACGGCCTCGGCCTCGGCCTCGGCCCTGGCCCGAAGCCGCCGCAGCAGAACGGCCATCTCCCGCGCAGTGGCGGCCATCTGCTGTCGAGCCTGGTCGGCGCTGGTTCGGGCGTCGGCCAGCGGTGCGAGGACCTCCAAGGAACCATCGACGAAGTCGCGTTCCAGGAGTAGCTGATTGCGCCGGCTGAGCCGTCCCGCATAGGTGTCCAGCAGATCGGCCAGCTCCCGAGCCGGCCCGTTGGGCAACACCGCGCCCAACAGGAAGTTGACGAAGGCATTGTCACTGGTGAACGAGAAGGCCTCTGCGGCCTCGCCCTCGTCGGCGTTCATGCTCCGTTGGTACCGGAACAGCTCGGGGTCCAGGCTCAGTTCAGTGAGCCGGTCAGTCCACTCCCTGTGGCGCTCGAAGGAGGAGTACTCCATGGTGGGGTCATCGTCGGCAGCCTGCTTCAGTTCGTCCAGGTAGGCGTTGAGCCGTAGGTAGTGGTTGTTGTCGGCGATCGGCAGGTTCTCCAGACCCAGGTTCACTGTTGGGCGGAAGTGGTACCAGCGCTCGACAAGGTTCCGCGAGTCGGCGGTCTGCCGCTGGTCCTTCCACTCGGAGACCTTGCCGGTGATCAGTCGCCGACCACTGCGGGCATGGGTCCACTCCAGGACGACATGGGCGGTGTCCTGTTCCAGGACGAAACGCTCCAGCACGCCGCCGCCGGCCGAGCCGACGACCTGTCGGCGTCCCGGTAGCACCACAGAGAAGATTAGCTTGATCAGGACCGACTTGCCGCCGCCGTTCTCCAGGTAGACCACGGTGGCCGGCGAAGGACGCCGCGTCGGCGTCCCGGACCCGAAGAGCGGCATCTGGGCCCCCGCGACCGGCCTGCCGACACCACTGAAGTCGAGTACTACGTCCTGGTAGCGGGCGCCGGACGGGCCGACCGACATCAGCAGCACCCGAGAGAGCTCATACATGGCGGTCGGCTTCCGAAGGCTCGGTCGTACGCGCTCCAGGCAGGGTCACCCGCAGCGTCCCGTCCGGGTCGGTGAGCGGCGGCACCACACCCAGACTCAGCAACTCGGCGAAGGCAGCGGTCGAGGCCAACTCGCGGATCTGGGCCGAGTACCGCGGGGTGCTGCGGTAGACGGTCTCCCCGCCGGGGGCCTCGACGGGCACCAGCAGGCCCTGCTCCGTGAGGAACCGCAGCGCCCGGGAGATCATCGCGCTGGTCGAGTTGAGGGCCGCGCGGTCGTCCTTGGTCGAGGCGGTTGTCGGGCGGCGGGAGTAGGCGCGCCAGGCGCGCTCCAACTCCGGGGTGTCGGACGGGGCGTCCACGGCCTGTTCGCTCTTGTCCGCCTTCAGCTTGAGCTTCCGGCAGATTTCCCGGACCGTCTGGTCCACCACGGTCGCCGTGACTCGGCCGACGTAGCCGTCGTCAGCCAGGTCGGCCGGGCGCGGAAAGACCAGGGCCGCCACCGCGAGGTGGATGATCCCGTGCAGCACCTTCTCGCCGTCGCCGCGTCGACGCGAGGCACGGGCGTAGTCCTCCATCCGGGTTTCGAACACGGAGCCCTCGGTCGCGGCGAGCACCACACCTGCCGCAGCCGAGACCTTGACCACCCGTAGGCCAAGGCCCAGGGCGATGCGCGCGGTGAGCAGTTGGAACCCGTCATCCTCGCGGTAACGGCGGACCAGATTCTCGTACTCGCTGTCCTGGGAGGGATGCTGCCGCGGTCGCATGCCGAAAACGATCAGCTGAGCGGCAGCCTCGGCGTCGGAGACGGTCAAGGCGTCGGTCATCCGGAGGTCTCCTCGGTGGAGTAGTCGGTGCGGTCGGGCTCGCCACCGTCCGGTGGCGTACTGATCGAAGCGGTCTGCAGTAGTAGGTCATCCCCACCAAAGCGGGGGAGATCGACCCGGTCTCCCGTGCGGACGGCGAGGAGCGCTTCGGCGTCGCCCTGGTCAATGTGCTCGCCCAGCTCCGGACTGAACGCATGGACCGCACGGTGCAGCAGGAGTGCGGCCGTACTCGGAGCAATCGCCTGAGCCTGCGTCAGTAGGGCGCTCAGCGTGCGCGGCACGTCCCGCAGCTCGAGGAGTAGATCGGTCGCGGCCCAGTCTTCGAGAGAGAAGGGGGGTTGCTCCTCCGCCTCGTCCAGAGTTAACTCGGGGATCTCCCCACCGAGCCGCTGCCGCTCCGGGGCCGGTCGGAGCAAGCGGGCGATGAAAGAGGGCAAGCCCAGCACGGCAGGAGCGTCGGGTCCACCGGCGTCACGGAAGAACCCGGTGCCGACCCGCAGTGCGTCCCGGATGGAGAGGCCAAGCAACGGTACGAGCAGTTGGCCGTGCAGGTCGAGCGCGGCCCGGCGGGGCGGTTCGACGAACTGCTGCCGATCCTGCTCGGCGCGGAACAACTCACCTGCGGTGAGTAGTCTCTTCTGCAACTGCATGTGGCGCCGGATGCAGTCGCGGACGATCTCCACGAGTTCGGCAGCCCGCTGCTTCTGCAGCGGATCCTCCGATTTGTCGCGAGCCTCGCTGATGTTGGTCAGGATGCGGTGCTCGAACTCGTACCGCTCCTCGATGTGGGAAAGTGCGTCAGCCAGGAGCTTGGGGACCTCGTGCTCCCAGTCCACGGCCCGGACGTTCCGGGTGGTGACGTCCAGCAGTTGGCGCAACATCTCGCCGTACTGCACGGTCCGGTACCGGGCCTGCTCGGCCGCCAGTTTGGCCTCGGCCATGCGTCCGCGCTTGATCAGGCTGTCGAGCTTGACCTCAGCTGCGATCTGGGCCGACTCGACATCGGTGTCCAGCGCGCCGACCAGCACGTTGATCGCCTCGTCGGTGGCACGCAGGTAGATCTTCCCGTCCAGACCTGCTCGTTCGACCAGGAGATTGAACTCGAAAGAGTAGCGCCGGTAGACGCCGTTTCCGTCTACTGACCCGTATGTCTGGCAAAAACTCCGGTCCACCGTGCCAACGTTGATCAGTCTCTGCAGAACGTGGCGGGCGATGTCATGGTGTTCGGCGGCCAAGCGCGCAGGAGCCTGCAGCGCTACGAACCGCTGGACCTGGTCGAGAATCCGGTCCTGGCCGGCGCCGGAGTCGAAGTCCATGGACACGGTGACCTGGTCGATGGTGTGCAGCGCGATCTCGGCCAGCTGATAGACATCGGCATCCACCCAGCGCAGGCTGCCCTTATTGTCGTCCAGAGCCTGCAGCGGAGCCGTGCAGGCCAGCGCCTTCGCCCGGCGCGCAAGGCCTTCGTCGGGCAGATTCGCCGGAGAGGAGTTCTGGCTGTCAGGCACGAAACGACACGCTAGTCACCTTGGCGGGCCAATAGTGCTGAACGAGCGAATTGAGTCGGTTCGCGCTCGACACGCGCGACTGGTGCCGCACCTGCAACCCGTGGCAAACCGCTATGTACCGTCCGGACTGCTGCGCTTGAGGTACCGCAGTGCTGAAGCAGCCGCATGTATGAGCTGTGCAAGCCCCTCTGGGGACGCGGGGCCCGCTACTCCCCGCCCGTCCAGTAGCGCTGGAGCCGCGCGACCGCTTCGTTCTTGTCCATATTGGCGACCAGCTCCTCAGCAAGACCGACGCGGTTGATCAGCAGATGGACAAGATCTGCCGGGAGAGCCTGGGGTGAGGGCTCGGGCGAGCCTCGGTCGGGCAGTTCCCCATCCAGCACACAGGCCCAGAACTCTCCTTCTGCCAAATCCAGTTGGTCACGGAGAATGTGGCCCCAGATGCCGGCGCCGTAAGCGGTCCGGTCCACTGGGTGTGAAATCCGAGTGCGCAGGATCCGACCGTCGAACAGGCCGAGCTCGTAGGTGACGTGGTGCGTACCCGTGCGCCCTCGCGCATCCCTGACACGCTCCCAGGCTTCGACCCGGCAGAACTGGTCGTGGCGCTCGCGGGTCGGCTGGGGCCAGGTCACCGAGCCGCTCCGACCAGCCAGTCGCGCAGCTGATCATCATCGCTGAGACTGATCAACTGCACCAACCCCCAGTTGTCCCGATGATTCGGCGCGCCTTGCAGCCGCTCCTGCCAGTCCTCGGCGTACTCCCGCAGCGCGTCGAGCATCTCGCCGATCGCCTCGTCGAAGGTCGCCCCGTCCGCAGCGACCGGCAGCCCGGGAATGAAAGCGGACCAGCCGCCGCCCTCCGCAACCACCTGGGCTCGCGACACGCACACCGTGGAGAGGAAGTGCCGCAGCCGCTCGACGTCCACCACCGCCGCTCTGCCCGCGTCCCGCCGCACCGTGGCAACCCGCCCCTGCTCCGCCGCGTCCAAGAGGTCCTTCAGATGCGAGCGCGCTTCCGTGTAGCTCTCGTAGTGCACTGCCGACATGACATGCCTCCTCGGATCTCCTTCAGAGTCCCCCAGAGACCTACGTACGTCAAGTACGTCACGTACTTGATTCGACCTGCGCCGCGCATGCTGCGCTATCCGCAATCGGCTCAACCGTGCTCGGCGGTCCGTGCAATCCCGGCGCGTGGACATGGAGAGGAAGAGACGACAACATTTGGGCTGGGCAGCCGCCACACCGAACGAGGCTCTGCCACGCCTCGACCGCGATGATGGCCGGGCACACGTGCGTGCAATTCGCAAAGCTCCGGCCAACGGCGGAACCCTCCCCCATGCCGAGATCTCCAGGATTGGCAACTGCGAACCAGGTCGGATGCTACGAGAGTTCATGGGGTCAACCAACCGGATCGTCGACCGCATGCGCCGCCAGCAAGGTTCCTGCGTCTCCAGTCCCCACACTCGAGTCGAGCCAAAAGGCTCGTAGCTCAGTCCAGTTGATCGAAGACCGATGGCGACCATGCGACGGCTGATAACCCTGCACCGCCAGCAGCCGCGACTACCAGTGCGCCAATGGGCGAGTCTCGGAATTGGTCTAGACAGTAAGAAAGCCCCAGGTCAGCGACCTGGGGCTTTACTGCTGAGCGGGCGACGAGAATCGAACTCGCGCTATAAGCTTGGGAAGCTCATGTTCTACCATTAAACTACGCCCGCCTGACGAGCCGTCATGGGACTGCTCGATCAGCGTTCACTCTACCCCATCCCCGCAGTGGCCTGCACCGATCCCGGTGGGTGCGTCGGAGCTGTGCGGGGGTTGCGTCGGAGGGGTGTCGGAGCCCCGGCGGCGGGGGCGCGGGGGCGTACTGTGTGGGCCGCGCGGAGTGCCTCCGGCGGGGTTGCCGGGGGCGGCGAGCCGCTGTGCGGAATGTCTGGATGATCCCCTAATGTGACGCTGTCCCGCGATGCGAGAGCCGTGGGGCGCCATGAGGTCATGAGGTACGGGGAAGAATGGGAAGGGGATCGATGGAGCAGCGCGCCGTCGTTCGTTGTGTCGAGGGGCACCTGTTCAGCACCAGCACGTTCCCGATGCAGAATCTCGGCCCGGCCCGGCTCGGGCCCGGCCGACTGATCCGGTGTCCGCAGTGTGGACGGATGCGCAGTTCGGTGCTGGCCGACGTGCGGGCGCTGTCGGCGCCGCAACTTGCTCAGGCGCTGCGGCTGGAGGCCGCGGAGTTCCTGGCCTGAGAGCGGGTGGCGGGCAGGTGCGGGCCGCGGCCGATTGGGCCGCGGCCCGCTCTGCACGTAACCTCGGAGCGTGCTGCTCTCTGACAAGGACATTCGTGCCGAGATCGACAAGGGCCGGGTCGTCATCGACCCGTTCGACCCTTCGATGGTCCAGCCTTCAAGCATCGACGTCCGGTTGGACCGTTTCTTCCGGGTCTTCGAGAACCACCGCTACCCGCACATCGATCCCTCGGAGGAGCAGCCGGACCTGACCCGGCTGGTCGAGCCCGAGGGTGACGAGGCGTTCATCCTGCACCCGGGCGAGTTCGTGCTGGCCTCGACGTACGAGGTCATCTCGCTGCCGGACGACGTCGCCTCGCGGCTGGAGGGGAAGTCGAGCCTCGGCCGGCTCGGGCTGCTGACGCACTCCACGGCGGGCTTCATCGACCCCGGTTTCAGCGGGCACGTCACGCTGGAGCTGTCGAACGTCGCGACGCTGCCGATCAAGCTCTACCCGGGGATGAAGATCGGGCAGTTGTGCCTGTTCCGGCTCTCCTCGCCGTCCGAGCACCCGTACGGCTCCGCGCGGTACGGCTCGCGCTACCAGGGCCAGCGCGGCCCGACGGCTTCGCGCTCGCACCTGAACTTCCACCGCAGCCAGGTCTGACCGACCGGACGAACGACTGATCGACCGCCCGGAGGACCGGGCCGGCCGACCGGCAGCACGCAGCGACGGGCGGCCACCCCACCGGGGGTGGCCGCCCGTCCGCGTCGTGTGGGTCAGGCCCGCTTCGGGCGGGTGACCGCGGTCAGCTCGATGCCGTCCTCGGAGAGCCGCAGTTCGGTGCGCAGTTCGGCGAGTTCGCCGAGGTGGTGCAGGTGGGTGCCGCCGCAGGCGATGACGGCCGGGCCCTCGGGCAGCTCGCAGTGCCACTGGCGGCGGGCGGTCAGTTCGGGGCCGGGGGTCTCGATGCGGACGGGCGCGTCGGCGGCGACCCAGCCGGCGAGCAGGTCGTTGACGGTCGCGGTGAGCGCGGGCAGGGCTTCGGCGAGGGCGGGGAGGTCCTCGGTGGCCTCGGCGGTGAAGCCCTTCTTCCTGAGCGACTTGCCGAGCCGGTAGGTGTCGGTGCTCGCCTCGGTGTCCATCACGGACGAGGCCATCGCGAGGCTGTCGAAGTCGGGGCTGCCGAAGGCGTCGGCGCGGCCCGGGTCCTTGCGCCAGCGCGGGGCGAGGGCGGCGTTCAGGGCGAGTGCGAGCAGGTGGCAGCCGCTGTGGGAGGCGCTGAGGGCGGCGCGGCGTCCGGCGTCGACGGCGAGCACGGCCGGGCGTCCGGTGATGTCGCCCGGGTCGCCGGCCAGGACGTGCAGGACGAGCCAGGACCACTCCTCGTCGCCGCGCCGCACCGGGATGCCG
Source organism: Kitasatospora sp. NPDC057223 (assembly GCF_042669755.1). Classification (NCBI taxonomy): domain Bacteria; kingdom Bacillati; phylum Actinomycetota; class Actinomycetes; order Kitasatosporales; family Streptomycetaceae; genus Kitasatospora; species Kitasatospora sp. NPDC057223. Next base: position 40,415 of record NZ_JBHUWW010000007.1, read on the forward strand.
GCGCCGACCAGGATGCCGGAGCCGTCCGGTCCGACGGCGCCGGTGAGGCAGTCCACCACGGGCAGTTCGACGCCGTCGACGGTGAGCGTCCCGGTGTCGGCGGGCTGGTCGGGCCAGGTGTGGTCGAGCGGGTGGAACGGGGTGGCCGCGGTGACGACGGCGTACCGGCCGTCGGCCAGCGGATGGACAGCGAGGACCGGCGACTCGCCGGTGACCGCCCCGGCGGGGAAGCTGACGTGCGTGGTGGGGAGGGTCGGGAGGGTCATGCGGTGGCTCCGTGCACTGGATACGTACGAGGGTGGGTGCGGCTGGTGCGGGGCGGGTCAGCCGAGGGTCGGCAGTTTGATCAGGACGAGCAGGGCCAGCAGCTGCAGTGCGGCCGCCCCGGCCGCCTTGCCCCACGGCAGGTCGTGCACGCGCCGCACCATGGTGGTCAGCAGGACGGCGCAGAGCAGCCAGGTGATCCAGCCGACGGCCTGGACGACCAGGTTGTCGGCAGGCAGGAACAGCGCCAGCAGCAGCCGCGGCACGTCGGTCGTCCAGCCGATCAGGACGGCCAGCCCGATGGTCGACTTCCAGGGGCCGTCGCCGCCGAACTGCCTCGCCAGGGCGTAGGTGACGGCGCCCAGCATGCCGCCCGCGAGGGTGAAGACGACGGCGGAGGCGGCGAGCGCGGTCAGCGCGACGGTGAAGGTCGAGCCGAGGACGTCGTCCCGGGTCAGGCCGAGGCCGAGGACGGCGAGCACGCCGTACAGCAGGGACACGGTGAGGGCGGGCAGCCAGACCTGGTGGTCGCGGGTGCGGTCGAAGGTGGCGGCGGGCGAGCGGTAGATGCCGGTCAGCAGCTCGCGCCAGCGCGGGCGCGGCCCGGCCACGTGCGGCGCGGACTGGCCGCCGGCCCGGTAGACGGCGACGTTGTCCTGGCCGCCGTACCCCTGCTCGCCGTAGCCGTCGTAGCCGTCGTAGCGGCCGTGCCCGTCGTAGCCGTCGTCCTGCCGGTACTGCGGCGGCTGTCCCGGGGCGTTCGGGTCGGTGCCGTACGCGGCGCTCTCGCCGACCGTGAAGGCCCGGGTGTGTCCTGGCTGGTCGCCCGCGTAGGGGTCGCCCGCGTAGGGGTCGGCGTCATGCGGGCCGGGCGGGTACGGGCCGGGACCGCCCGGGCCCCGGCCCTGCGGTGCGGTGAAGTACTCGGGGCCGTCCGCCTGCCCGTAACCCTGCTGCGGGGTGCCACCGGGGACCGCGCCTCCGGGAGGAGTCGTCCATCTCCGGGGGTCGGGGCCCTGACCGTTGTCGTATCGATTGCCAGCCACGTTCTGAAGGTACCCGGCGGACCGCCCGGGCGGCGGTCGATCATGTGGCCGGGGCCGGATTGCAGCGAGCCTGTGACGGGCGGAAGGCCCCGCCCCTGCTCCGCTCCCCGGCCCCGCCCGGGTCGGTCAGTGCTCCGCGCCGACCCTCGGTGCGTGGACGGCGGCGGCGGCCGAGGCGCCGGCCGGGCAGCCGCCGGGGCCCGCGGTGGTGCGGACGGCGCCGACGGGCAGCAGGGTGCCGCAGGCGATCCGGATGCCGCTGGGCAGCTCGTTGTCGGCCTCGACGGTGGCGCCGTCGCCGATGACCGCGCCGTCCAGCGAGGTACGGGCGCCGATGACGGCGTACGCGCCGACGATCGAGTCCTTCACGAAGGTGTCCGGGCCGATGGCGGCGCCGGGCAGCACCACGCTGCCCTCGACGATCGCGCCAGCCTCGACGACCGCGCCCTCGGAGACCACGGTGCCCGCGCTCAGCACCGCGCCGGGGTGGACGGTCGAGCCGGGCAGCAGCAGTGCGTCGCCGGTCGGTCCGGGGACGGCGGGGGAGTCGACCTTGCCGAGCACCAGGTCGGCGGAGCCGCGCACGAAGGCGGCCGGAGTGCCGAGGTCGAGCCAGTACGAGGTGTCGACGACGCCGCGCAGCAGGGCGCCGGTGGCGAGCAGCTCGGGGAAGGTCTCGCGCTCGACCGACACCTCGCGGCCGGCGGGGATGCGGTCGATCACCGAGCGGGTGAAGACGTAGCAGCCGGCGTTGATCTGGTCGGTGACGATCTGCTCGGGGGTCTCGGGCTTCTCCAGGAACTCCAGCACCCGGCCGTCCGGCGCCGTCGGGACGAGGCCGAAGGCGCGCGGGTCCTCGACGCGGGTGAGGTGCAGGGTGACGTCGGCGCCGGCGGCGACGTGGCCGTCCCGCAGGGCTGCGATGTCGACGCCGGAGAGGATGTCACCGTTGAAGACCAGGACGGGTTCGTCGGGGCCGCAGGTCAGGCCGGAGGCGGCGTTGCGGATGGCTCCGCCGGTGCCGAGCGGTTCGCGCTCGGTCAGGTAGACCAGTTCGATGCCGTACGGGGTGCCGTCCTGGAAGTGGTCCTCGAACACCTCGGCCAGGTAGGACGTGGCGAGCACGACCCGGGTGACCCCGGCGGCCGCGGCGCGGGCCAGCTGGTGTGCGATGAACGGGACGCCCGCCACGGGGAGCATGGGCTTGGGGGTGTGGGTCGTCAACGGGCGCAGTCGCGTGCCCTTGCCACCGACCAGCATGATCGCCTCGGTCATGGTCTGCGCTGTTCCCCTTGTGCTCGGTGTGGCGATGCCGCCGGGCGGCCGTCGCCTCCGCTGGAGGTGTGCCCTGCCGGGGCTGTCCCTGGACGGGCCCGACCCGCACGACGCGGGTCAGGCGCCTACTGTATTTCCTTCTCGTGCGGCCGGTGTCAGGCGGCTGCCCTGTTGGCCGGACGGTCCTGCGCGCGGGCGGCTCCGCCCGTACGCCGTACGAGGCGTGTACGACCCTGGTGGGCGGGCCTGTGCGAACGGGCCCGGCCCGCGCCGTCGTGGCGCGGGCCGGGCCCGGACTGTGGCAGAACCGTCGAACCGGGGCCGGGGCCCGCCGGTCAGGCGTCGACGGTCGCGGGCTCCGGTTCGGCGCCCGGGACGGCCTTGACGGACTCCAGCAGCAGCTGGGCGACGTCGACGACCTTCAGGTGCTCCTTGGCCGCGCCCTCGCCCGCGGCGGAGCCGCCGTTCGACGCCTTCTTGCCGTTGACCGAGTCGGAGAGCATCACCAGGCAGAACGGGCAGGCGGTGGAGACGATGTCGGGGTTGAGCGACAGCGCCTCGTCCACCCGCTCGGTGTTGATCCGCTTGCCGATCCGCTCCTCCATCCACATCCGCGCGCCGCCGGCGCCGCAGCAGAAGCCGCGCTCCTTGTGGCGGTGCATCTCCTGCTGGCGCAGGCCCGGGACCTTGTCCATGATCTCGCGCGGCGGGCTGTAGACCTTGTTGTGCCGGCCCAGGTAGCAGGGGTCGTGGTAGGTGATCAGGCCCTCGACCGGGTTGACCGGCAGCAGCCGGCCCTCGTCGATCAGGTGCTGCAGCAGCTGGGTGTGGTGGATGACCTCGAAGTGGCCGCCGAGCTGCGGGTACTCGTTGGCGATGGTGTTGAAGCAGTGCGGGCAGGTGGCCACGATCCGCTTGACCGGGGCGTCCTCCAGCGCGGCGTTCAGGGTCTCGACGTTCTGCGCGCCGAGCATCTGGAAGAGGAACTCGTTGCCCAGCCGGCGCGGGGAGTCGCCGGAGCAGGTCTCCTCCTTGCCGAGGATCGCGAACTTGACGCCCGCCGTGTGCAGCAGCTCCGCGAAGGCCTTCGTGGTCTTCTTGGCGCGGTCCTCCAGGGCGCCGGCGCAGCCGACCCAGTAGAGGTACTCGACCTCGGCGGGGTCGATGTCCTCACCGATCACCGGCACCTCGATGCCGGTCTCCTTCTTCAGCTCCTTGACCCAGTCGAGGCGGGCCTTGGTGGCCATGCCCCACGGGTTGCCCTTGTTCTCCAGGTTCTTGAGCATCGTCCCGGCCTCGGTCGGGAAGGAGCTCTCGATCATCACCTGGTAGCGGCGCATGTCGACGATGTGGTCGATGTGCTCGATGTCCACCGGGCACTGCTCGACGCAGGCGCCGCAGCTGGTGCAGGACCAGAGCACGTCCGGGTCGATGACGCCGTTCTCCTCGGCGGTGCCGATCAGCGGGCGCTCGGCCTCGGCCAGGGCGGCGGCGGGGACATCCTTGAGCTGCTCGGCGGTGGCGATCTCGTTGCCCTCGGCGTCCTTGCCGCCGCCGGCCAGCAGGTACGGCGCCTTCGCGAAGGCGTGCTCGCGCAGGCTCATGATCAGCAGCTTGGGGGAGAGCGGCTTGCCGGTGTTCCAGGCGGGGCACTGCGACTGGCAGCGGCCGCACTCGGTGCAGGTGGAGAAGTCGAGGATGCCCTTCCAGGAGAAGTGCTCGACCTGGGAGACGCCGAAGACGGCGTCGTCGGCCGGGTCCTCGAAGTCGATCGGCGCACCGCCGCTGGTCATCGGGCGCAGCGCGCCGAGGGCGACCGCGCCGTCCTCCTCGCGCTTGAAGTAGATGTTGAAGAAGGCGAGGAAGCGGTGCCAGGCCACGCCCATCGACGGGTTGACGCCGATGGTGATCGCCCACGCGAAGGAGATGCAGATCTTCAGCATCGCGAACAGGTAGATCAGGTTCTCCAGCGTGCCGTGCGACAGGCCGCGGAACGCCACCACCAGCGGGTACGAGACCAGGTAGGCGGCCTCGTACGACTCGACGCCGGCCAGCGCGCCCTCCAGGCCGCGCAGCACCATGATGCAGATGCCGATGCCGAGGATCGTGTACTCGACGTAGAAGGCCTGCCAGGCGATCGAGCCGGCGAAGCGCGACTTGCGCCCGGCCCGGCCCGGCAGGCTGAGCAGGCGGATCACGATCAGGGTGGCGATGCCCAGCGTGGTGAGGGTGCCGACCAGCTCGGTGAAGAGCTCGAACGGCAGCCAGTGGCCGACGACGGGCAGTACCCACTCGGCGTCGAAGAGCTGCCCGAAGGCGGTGACCAGGGTGGTGACCAGGGTGAAGAAGCCGACCGCCACGAACCAGTGGGCGATGCCGACGATGCCCCAGCGGTTCATCCTGGTGTGACCGAGGAACTCGACGGCGACCGTCTTCGTCCTCTGTACCGGGTTCCCGGTACGGGTGGCGTCCGGCGAGCCGGTCCGCACCACCCGGTAGATGTACGCGGCCGCACGGGCGGCGAGCGCGGTGCCGATCACAGTGGTGACCAGCGAGATGACGATCGCTGCTAGCTGCATCGGCTCTCCGTCTCCTGCGGCTGGGGTGTACGGGTGTAGAGGTGTCCGGGCCGATTGTACTCATCGGTAACTTGCCGGGGGACCCCGGCGGAGATTACCGCGCGTTAACGGTCGTTCAGAAGATGTATCAGGTATGGCGGCAGTCACTAAGGACCCGCTCACCCGGATGGCCCACCCTTGGCACTCCGGCCCCGCCGGTCCCGGTCCGATGGCCATGCGCGCAGTAAAGTTGAGCCGACCGAACTCAAGCCTGTTGACGCTCCCGATCTCGTCAGGCATGCTTGAGCCTGTAAAGCTCAACTCTTACGTGGAGGTATTTACGATGGCACGCGCGGTCGGTATCGACCTCGGCACGACGAACTCGGTCGTCAGCGTTCTGGAGGGTGGCGAGCCCACCGTCATCACGAACGCCGAGGGCGCTCGGACCACGCCGTCCGTCGTCGCCTTCGCCAAGAACGGCGAGGTGCTGGTCGGCGAGGTGGCCAAGCGCCAGGCGGTCACCAACGTCGACCGGACCATTCGCTCGGTCAAGCGCCACATGGGCACCGGGTGGAAGGTCAACCTGGACGGCAAGGACTTCAACCCGCAGCAGATCAGCGCCTTCATCCTGCAGAAGCTGAAGCGGGACGCCGAGTCCTACCTGGGCGAGACGGTGACGGACGCCGTCATCACCGTCCCGGCCTACTTCTCGGACTCCGAGCGCCAGGCCACCAAGGAGGCCGGTGAGATCGCGGGCCTCAACGTCCTGCGCATCGTCAACGAGCCCACCGCGGCCGCCCTGGCGTACGGCCTCGACAAGGACGACCAGACCATCCTGGTCTTCGACCTCGGCGGCGGCACCTTCGACGTCTCCCTGCTGGAGATCGGCGACGGGGTCGTCGAGGTGAAGGCCACCAACGGTGACAACCACCTCGGTGGTGACGACTGGGACCAGAAGGTCGTCGACCACCTGGTCAAGGTCTTCCAGGCCGGCCACGGCGTCGACCTCTCCAAGGACAAGATGGCGCTCCAGCGCCTGCGCGAGGCCGCCGAGAAGGCGAAGATCGAGCTGTCCTCGTCCTCCGAGACGTCGATCAACCTGCCCTACATCACGGCCTCCGCCGAGGGCCCGCTGCACCTGGACGAGAAGCTCACCCGCGCCCAGTTCCAGCAGCTCACCGCCGACCTGCTCGGCCGCTGCAAGGTCCCGTTCAACAACGTGATCAAGGACGCCGGCATCTCGCTCTCCGAGATCGACCACGTCGTCCTCGTCGGCGGCTCGACCCGTATGCCGGCCGTCGCCGAGCTCGTCCGCGAGCTGACCGGCGGCAAGGACGCCAACAAGGGCGTGAACCCGGACGAGGTCGTCGCCATCGGCGCCGCTCTCCAGGCCGGTGTCCTGAAGGGCGAGGTCAAGGACGTCCTGCTGCTCGACGTCACCCCGCTGTCCCTGGGTATCGAGACCAAGGGCGGCATCATGACCAAGCTGATCGAGCGCAACACCACGATCCCGACCAAGCGCTCCGAGATCTTCACGACGGCCGAGGACAACCAGCCGTCCGTGCAGATCCAGGTCTACCAGGGCGAGCGCGAGATCGCCTCGTACAACAAGAAGCTCGGCATGTTCGAGCTGACCGGCCTGCCCCCGGCCCCCCGCGGCCTGCCGCAGATCGAGGTCACCTTCGACATCGACGCCAACGGCATCATGCACGTCGGCGCGAAGGACCTCGGCACCGGCAAGGAGCAGCGGATGACCGTCACCGGTGGCTCCGCGCTGCCGAAGGACGACATCGAGCGCATGATGCGCGAGGCCGAGCAGTACGCCGAGGAGGACCACAAGCGCCGCGAGTCGGTCGAGACCCGCAACCAGGCCGAGCAGCTCGTCTACTCGACCGAGAAGTTCATCGCGGACAACACCGACAAGCTCCCGGCCGACGTCAAGACCGAGGTCGAGACGGCGATCGGCGAGCTCAAGGAAGCCCTCAAGGGTGAGGACATCGCGGCGATCCGCGAGGCCACCGAGAAGGTCTCCACCACCGCCCAGAAGCTCGGCACGGCGCTCTACGCCAACGCCGACGCCGCGGGCGGCGCCGCCGCCGACGGCGCACCGGCCGGCGGCGCGGAGGACGACGTGGTCGACGCCGAGATCGTCGACGACGAGAAGCCCAAGGGTGGTGCGGCGTGACGGAGAAGCCGCAGGGTGCTGAGCCCGGCGACGACTCCGCCGCCGAGGAGGCCGTCATCGCGGCAGCCGAGGAGGCTGCCGCGTCCGGTGGCGCTGACGAACTCGCCGCGGCCAAGCGTGAGCTGGCCGAGCGGACGGGTGACCTCCAGCGCCTCCAGGCCGAGTACCAGAACTACCGCAAGCGGGTCGAGCGGGACCGCATGACGGTCCGTGAGATCGCGGTCTCCAACATCCTGGAGAGCCTGATCCCGGTGCTCGACGACATCGGCCGGGCCCGCGAGCACGGCGAGGTCACGGGCGGGTTCAAGTCCGTCTCCGACAACCTGGAGACGGTCGTCGCCAAGCTCGGCCTGCAGCAGTTCGGCAAGGAGGGCGAGCCCTTCGACCCGACGATGCACGAGGCGCTGATGCACAGCTACTCCTCGGACGTCACCGAGGACACCTGCGTGCAGATCCTCCAGCCGGGCTACCGGATCGGCGAGCGGATCATCCGCCCGGCGATGGTCGCGGTCGCGGAGCCCCAGCCGGGCGCCCAGACCACGGCCGCCCCGGACGACGCCGACAAGGCGGCGGACGGCGACGCCGACAAGGCTGACGGTGGCGCGGAAAGCTGACAACCTGTGCGCTGCGGAGTCGTACGTCGTCCAGTACGACGAACGGCTCCGCAGCGCCGTATCCGCCGACGGCCCCCGGGCCGCCGGCACCCGTAGCGGACCTATAGACCCTGGGAGGTGGCGGCAGCCATGAGCGGCAAGGACTACGTGGAAAAGGACTACTACAAGGTCCTCGGTGTACCCAAGGACGCCACCTCCGCCGAGATCAAGAAGACGTACCGCAAGCTGGCCCGCGAGTTCCACCCCGACGCCAACAAGGGTGACGCCAAGGCCGAGGACCGCTTCAAGGACATCTCCGAGGCCTACGACGTCCTGTCGGACGAGAAGCGCCGCAAGGAGTACGACGAGGCGCGCACCCTCTTCGCCAACGGCGGCTACCGGTCCGGCGGCCCCGGCGGCAACGGCAGCTACAGCTTCGACTTCGGCGACCTCTTCAACGGCAGCCAGGGCGCCCCGGGCGGCGGCGGTGGCGGCGGCGGAATCGGGGACGTCTTCGGCGGCCTCTTCGGCCGCGGCGGCCGGCAGGCCCAGCCGCGCCGCGGCGCCGACGTCGAGACCGAGGTCACCCTCAGCTTCGAGGAGGCGGTCGACGGCGCGACCGTGCCGCTGCGGATGACCAGCCAGGCCGCCTGCCGCACCTGCAGCGGCACCGGCGCCCGGGCCGGCACCACCCCGCGGGTCTGTCCGACCTGTGTCGGCGCCGGCACCGTCAGCCGCGGCCAGGGCGCCTTCGCCCTCTCCGAGCCCTGCCGGGACTGCCGCGGGCGCGGCATGATCGTGGACGACCCCTGCCTCGACTGCCACGGCAGCGGGCGCGCCAGCTCCGCCCGCACCATGCAGGTCCGCATCCCCGCGGGCGTGCAGGACGCCCAGCGCATCCGGCTCAAGGGCAAGGGCGCCCAGGGCGAACGCGGCGGCCAGCCCGGCGACCTCTTCGTCCTCGTGCACGTCGACCCGCACCCGGTCTTCGGCCGCAAGGGCGACAACCTCACGGTGACCGTGCCGGTGTCCTTCCCCGAAGCCGCCCTCGGCGGCACCATCGAGGTGCCGACGCTCAACGGACCGCCGGTGAAGCTCAGACTGCCCGCCGGCAGCGCCAACGGCCTCACCCTGCGGGCCCGCGGCAAGGGCGCCACCCGCAAGGACGGCACCCGCGGAGACCTGCTGGTCACCGTGGAGGTCGTGGTACCTCAGCACGTCACCGGCGACGCACTGACAGCTCTGGAGCAGTACCGCGAGGCCACCGCCTCGGACGATCCGCGGGCCGCCCTCTTCCGGGCGGCGGAGGGAGCGTGACCAGCTCATGAACCGTGACTCGATCGGCGTCGGCCTCGGCGACGGCCTCCCCGGAGGCCCCCGCCCCGGCCGGGCCGCCCGCAACCCGGCCCCCGGCCCCGCCTACGTACTGACCGAGGACACCCCGGTCTACGTGATCTCGGTCGCCGCCGAACTCTCCGGCCTGCACCCGCAGACCCTGCGCCAGTACGACCGCCTCGGCCTGGTCTGCCCCGACCGCACGGCCGGCCGCGGCCGCCGCTACTCCGCCCGCGACATCCAGCAGCTCCGCGAGGTCCAGCGGCTGTCCCAGGACGAGGGCATCAACCTGGCCGGCATCAAGCGCATCATCGAGCTGGAGAACCAGGTCGCCGCCCTCCAGTCCCGGATCGGCGAACTCGCCGACTCCCTGGAAGGCGCCGCCAGCGCCCTCCAGCAGCGCGAGGCCGCCGTCCACGCCTCCTACCGCCGCGACCTCGTCCCGTACCAGCAGGTGGCCCAGTCCAGCGCCCTGGTGGTCTGGCGCCCGAAGCGGTAGCCGCGCCACCTGTACGTACAGCCGCCGGTTCCCTCCGCCCGGGGGGTGCCGGCGACTTGCGTGAGGTGAGAGAGTGCTGCACCGGGGCAGGGACCGGTCGACCAGGCCGTGCCGTCGGGTCAGGCTCGCAGACCGCGGTCGCTGCCTAGGATTCGGGTGCAACACGTTCCAGTCACTTGACTGCGTGTCCGGTCGACGACGAGGAGCCGACAATGAGTGGGCGAGAGCAGCCCGGTTCCATGCCGCGCGGATCACAAGTCCTTTCTGCGGACGCCCGCGCGCTTTATCTGAAGGCTGTCCAGGAGAATGGGCGGCTGCGCCGGGGCGGCTGCGCACCGACTGCCAGTGTTGCTATCGACGAGTTGTTGGGCCTGGGTCTGCTCATCCATGACGGTGATGAACCGGGACTTCTGCTTGCGGTCGATCCCACGCAGCTCGCGGCGAGTCTCAGTTCGACATGGCAGCGGCAGGCGCTCGAACTGCTCTCGCGAGCAGTTTCCCTGCCGTCGGATCTCAACGAACTGGCAGAGGCCTTCCATACTCCCGATCAGACCGGCGGCCCTATTGAGTACGTCCGCGGGAAGGCGCTCATAAATCAGCGGCTCCAACAGTCCGTGGCCGTCGGGATGGCGGAGGGCCTTGCCATGCAGCCAGGCGGTCCTCGGCCTCCCGAGCTGCTCGCATCAGGTCTGGAGCGGGACCTGGAGATCCTGAGGGGGGGAGGTGCGATGCGGACCATCTACAACGCCAGCACTCGCTACCACCAGCCCACCAGGGATTATGTTTCGAAACTCGCCGGCGAAGGATGGCAATTCAGGACCCTGGACGAGCCGTATGCCCGTCTGATCATAGTGGATCGCCGTCTTGCGGTAATTCCGGTGGCCGAAGACAATATGGCGGCATTCATCCACGATCCGGCGGTGATCAGTTTTATCGTCGAGGAGGTGTTCGAGCGCAGCTGGAGTCGGGCGCTCGAATTCGACGGTGACCGTACTGTTCCGCAGCAGGTGGTTTCCCGGCTTCGGCAGACCATTATCGAACTGCTGCTCTCCGGGACGAACCACCGCGTCATCGCGCGGCGACTGGGCATCAGCGAGCGGACTCTGGCGCGTCACATCGCGGAGATGAGGGACGACTACAAGGTCGACTCCCTCTTCCAGCTCGGATATGTGCTCGGCAGTGTGCCCCGGCGGGAACGAGAGTGGGGAGCGGGGTCCTGACACGGTGGTGTCCCCGGCATCACACGACGGCTGCTGCTGTCGTACCGACTCGGTCCCCAACGTCCGGGTCCACCCCTGTGTGCGGTCCTACGGTCAGCCCCAGTGCAGGTCGGCAGCGGTGTACTGGGTAGCGGTCAGGTCCGGAGTGGCAACACTGGCCTGGTCGGGCTGGACATTCGGGCTTTCCGTGGAAACGTAGCCGCCGACCAATGCGGCTGCGCCGATGACGATCGGAAGTACAAGCCTGCGGACGAGTCGGTTCATGCGGGACACGAGTCCACCCCATTTTTCTGGACGCTTCGCGAACTGAGTCAAATAGCACTAGCGTCCACATGATGCCGTACGCCCCGGGGCGGTGTCATCCACGCGGGCATGTTGAGCGGCGTCATCTCTCTGCCAGTCATCCAGATGACAGGGCTGCAACCTGGACGCGGCCGCAGGCGTTGATAGACGATCAGTTCGCTCCCGATGGTCCGGCAAGGCGGCAAAGTTGCCGCTGCACTGTCAAATACCTATCAGGTCAGCGCCGCCAGATCCACTTGAAGCAGCAACTATCCGCACCCGCCGGCCGGCACCGCTTCTCATCCGGTCGGCCGATCCCTCGGAGTCGACATGAGTGAGCCCTACCAGCGAAATCACGCCGCGCAGGCCCCCGAGGGCCGGCGGGCGCGCGTGTTCCTCGCCGCGCCGCTGATGCGTCTGACCGGACCGGCCGACAGTGTGGTGACCCTGGCCAGCCGTACTCGCCTCACCACCCTGCGCTCCACGCTGCTCCGCAGTGGCGCCGCGGTGTACAGCGCGCACCACAGCGACGCCTGGACGGTGGCCGGCCGGGCGCCGGAGCCGCGGGTTCCCTCCGACTTCCGCGCCCTGCAGACCGCCGACCTGGTGTTCGCGTACGTGGGTGCTCCGCTGAGCGCGGGCGTCAGCCTGGAACTCGGCTGGGCCTCCGCGCTGCGCAAGCCCGTCGTGCTGCTGGTGGACGAGGCGATCACCCACAACCCGCTGATCGCCACGATCGAGCAGGTCGCCCCCGTGCTGCCGCTCGTCTTCGACGACACCTGGTCGCAGGAGGCGCTGCGGCACACCGTGGAGACCGCGCTCGACTGGGCCGGCATGGCGCTGTCGCTCCGCGAGGGCTTCTGGACGGCCCCCGGCGAGCAGTTCAGCATCCCGCGCCAGCAGCCCCCGGCCGTAGGGCCGTTCGACTTCTGGACGACCGGCGCCGCAACCGGCTGATCCCGCCACCACGGCTGTCACCTTCACCGTCATTCGCCGGTCCCGTCACGGGCTTCCCGCATCTGCCACCCGAGCCGGAACAGCGTCTCGGCGTCGTGCTCCTCCCGCAACCGGGAGATGTGACCGGCCACCGTCCGTTCGCCCAGGCCCAACCGGCCGGCGATCGAGCGCTGGGTCAGCCCCTGCGACAGCAGCTGCGCGATCGCGGCCTGTACGGAGTGCGTACCGTTCCGGGGGTCCGGACCGTCCCACGGGACACGTTCCGCCCGCTCCCAGTCCCGCTCGAAGCGCGCCACCAGGAACCCGACCACTGCTGGGTCCTCGATGAACGCGGCCGCGCTGCCGTTGGCGCCGGCCGGGATCACCACCACCCGCCGGTCGTAGACGTGCATCCGCCTGAACGGCTCGCTCAGGAAGCGGACGCCGGCTCCCTGCGCGGTGGCCTCAGCACCGTACCCCTCGGCCGTCGCATCGGCGCGGGTGCCGGGGGAGTAGATGATCCGTACGGCGCCGCCCGTACCGCAGAAGCGGCGTATCCGGGGCAGGAAGTCGGGGATGCACTGTGCCGGCCGGGTGGTGCCGGGCTGTGTCACCAGGATCTCCCACGTACAGTCCGCCTCCACCTGGTCGAGCCGGTGCTGGATCGCGTCCGTCCCGTGCACCTGCTGCACCTTGCTGGAGCGGTCGATCCGGCGTGGCGCGGCGTCGTAGGCGCGCGACAACTCGGCGAATTCCCGGGGCAGTTCCTCGGCCTGGACGAACAACCGGGTGGCCTCGGACCGGAGTCCGGCGCTGACCCGGCTGCCGACGGCACGTGGATCCACCACGACGTGGGCGGCGCACTCCGGACGGTCCACCAGCAGCCCGAGTGCGACCAGGCGGGCCAGGGCCGCGCCGTCGACCCCGGCGGTCTCGGACGACGCGAGCCGGCCGCCCCGGTCGAGGATCTCGGCGTACAGGGCGCGTGCGGACGCGTCCGGAAGGTCCGGGCGGCTACCGGTCATGGCGCTTCCCCCGCCCGCCGCCGGCCGCGGCTCCCCGCATCTGCCAGCCCAACTGGAACAGCGTCTCGACGTCGTGCAGTTCGCGCAGGCGGGCGATGTGGCCCGCGACGGTGCGTTCGCTGAGCCCCAGGCGGCTCGCGATCGCCCGCTGGGTCAGGCCGGAGGCCAGCATCGCGCCGACCTGGTCCTGGACCGGCCGACGGTCCGTGGAGTTCCGGGCCCCGTCGGCCCACTGGACCCGCTGGGCCTCCTGCCAGTCCCGCTCGAACGACTCCACCAGGAAGTCGACCACGGTCGGATCCTCGACGAACGCCGCGCTGCTGCTGTCCGCGTCCGCGGGGATCACCGCGACCCGGCGGTCGTAGACCAGCATCCGGGTGAACGGCTCGGCCAGCACCCGGTAGCGGCAGCCCAGTTCGGTCGCCGCGGCGGCGTAGGCCGACGTGACGGCGTCTGTTCGCACCCCGGGCCGGTAGATGCCCCTGATGACGCCGCCGCGCTCCACCAGGAGCCGGATCCTCTCCAGCGCGTCCGGCATGCTCTCGGACGGCCCGGCACCGCCGGGCTGGGCCGCGAGGATCTCCTCGGTGCAGTCGGCATCCAGTTGGGCGATCCGGTGCCGGATCTTCGCGACGTCCTGGACGTGCTCCACCACGCCCGTCCGGTCGGGCTTCCGGGGCGCGGAGTCGTAGGCGTGGGTGAGGTCGCCGAGGAGTGCGGGTACTTCGTCCGCCTCGCCCAGCAGCCGCACACCGGTGGCCCGCAGGTCGGCGCCGATCCGGCTCCCGACGGTCCGCGGGTTGACGGTGGCGTACGCCGCGTCCTCCACCCGGGCGACGACCAGGCCGAGTTGCAGCAGACGCTCCAGCGAGGGCGCGTCGTCCGGCGCCATGTCGCGGGCCCGGATCTGGCCGCCTTCACCGAGGATCGCGAGGTACAGCTCGCGGGCGGCGGAGCCGATCAGGCCGGCGGGCGGCTCAGTCACCGCGCCCCCCGCGCATCTGCCAGCCGAGTTGGAACAGGGTGTCGGCGTCGTACTGTTCGCGCAGGCGGGAGATGTGGCCGGCGACGGTGCGTTCGCTGAGGCCGAGGCGGTTGGCGATCGACTTCTGGGTGAGGCCCTGGGAGAGCAGGCGGCCGATCTGGGCGGGGAGTTGTGATTCGGCGGTGCCGTTGACGACGGCTGCCCAGTCGACGCCCTCGGCCTGCTGCCACTGCTGTTCGAAGAACCCGACGAGGAACTCGACCATTGCGGGGTCCTCGATGAAGGTGGCGCTGGTGTTGTCGGCCGAGGCGGGAATGACGGCCACCGTGCGGTCGAAGATCAGCAGGCGCTTGAACGGTTGGTCGAGGAGGCGGATGCCGCCTCCCAGCGCGGCCGCCCGGGCACAGTACTCGGCGGTGGGGCCGTGCAGGCGGGCGGCGGGCTCGTAGATGGTGCGCATGGCGCCGCCGTGCCCGAGGTAGTCGCGGGCCTGGTTGAGTGAGTCCCCGAGATGCTCGGGGGGGCGGGCGCCACCCGGTTGGCAGGCGAGTACTTCCTGCCGGTAGTCCTGGGCGAGCCTGCTTACCAGGTGCCGGATCTCGCTCATGCCGTGGACGTGCTGCACCGCACCGGACCTGTCGATGTTCCGGGGTGCGGCCTCGTAGGCCTGGGTCAGGTCGCCCAGCAGGTCGGGCAGTTGCTCGGCCCTGAGCAGGAGCCTGGTCCCCGTCGTGCGCAGGTCGCTGCTGATCCGCTCGCTGACGGCCCGGGGATTCACCGCGCTGTAGGCGGCATCCGCGATGTTCAGGACGAGCAGGCCGAGTGCCACCAGCTGGGAGACCGTGTCCCGGTCGGCGTCCCTGACATCGGAGGCGAGGAGGCGGCCGCCCGCGCGCAGGATCGTGAGATAGAGGTCGCGGGCCGCGGTGTCCGGTACCGAGGCGTCCAGCATCTCGGGCAGCGATCCGGAGAGGGGGCGGTCAGTCATTGCGGCCTCCGCGCATCTGCCAGCCGAGCTGGAAGAGGGTCTGGGCGCCGTGGCGTTCGCGCAGGCGGTGGATGTGCGCGGCGACGGTGCGTTCGCTGAGGCCCAGGCGGGTGGCGACGGCGCGTTGGGTGAGGCCGGTGGCGAGCAGGCGGCCGACGCGGTCGGCGGCGTGGGAGGTGTTCTCCCTGGCGGTGGCGGTGTGCCGTTCGAAGGTGTCGGCGCGGGCCCAGTCGCGTTCGAAGACGGCCACGAGGAAGGCGACGGCGGCCGGGTCGGAGATGAAGGCGGCGCGGGTGTGGTCGTCGGCCGCGGTGACGACGGCGACCGAGCGGTCGAAGACGATCATCCGCTGGAAGGGCTCGTCGAGCACCCGGACGTGGGCGCCGTGTCCGGTGACGGCGGCGGCGTAGGTCAGCGTGGCCGGTTCCTGGAGGGCGGTCGGCTGGTAGAGGGTGCGCAGGGCCCGGCCCCGTTGCAGCAGTGCGAGGTCCTGGCGGACGACCGTGTCGAGGAGGGCGGCCGGGCGGTGGCCGGGCTGGGCGGTGAGGAGTTCCTCGGCGCAGTCCGAGACCAGCTGGGCGATGCGGTGCCGGATGTGGACGTGACCCTCGATGTGGACGGCTTCGCTCTGCCCGTCCGAGCGGCGCGGTACGGCGTCGTAGGCGCGGGTGAGGCCGTCGAGGGCGGTGGGCAGCCCTTCGGCGCGGACGAGGAGCCGGGTGGCCTCGGAGCGCAGTTCGGCGCTCAGGCGGTCGCTCACGGCGCGGGGGCTGACGGCGGTGTAGGAGGCGTCCACGGCGTACGGCATCACCAGGCCCACGTCGATCAGCCGGCCCAGTGCCGCTTCGTCGGCTGCCGCCACCGCGCTGACCGGGATGCGTCCGCCTCTGGCCAGGATGGCCAGGTAGAGCTGCCGGGCCGCTTCGTCGGGCACCTCCGCGCCCGGATCGGCCGTCGGATCCGCAGTCACCTCGAACAACTCCCTGCCGGACGTCCCTCAACGTCCGATCATGATCGCAGCAGTCCCGTCGGGGTGCGATCCCGCGATCGCTGCCGACGGCCCCCGGGCCCCGGTGTGCGGACGCACGGCCGGGACCAGGGGGCTCGCCGGTACCCGCCGAGGTCACGGCGGCTTCCGGTGAGGCGGAGCAGCAACGCCTCACCGGCTCCGGTTCAGGTCGGCCATCACCACACATGGCCTTCCCCCGGCGCTCTCCCCCCCGAAGTACCCGGGCGCGGACGTGCCCGGTGTACTCATCTGGAGAGCAAGTCGCCGTCGTCGGGCTGCGGTTGCCCGGTCGACCTGGCGTGACTCCACCCTCACAGTGAGTCGGCCCGTGAACAAGTGGCGCCCGATTGCATGTTTCCGCAAGTGCAGGAACTTGCAGGCTGTCGCGGCTTCCTGCAGTGGCACATGTCGCGGGATTTCGGACTATTCCGAATGCGCGGCGGATGGGACCGGCGACCAAACGGTCATTCGGTATCCTGCCGGGCCGGGAGTTCGGAGCCCCCCCTCGGAGCATTTCGCGTCCATCGGGCGTGGCAGAGCCTGCGCGGAGCGGCCGGCGGTCAGGGGTAGCCGGCGGTCGGGCAGGGGTGGTGGTCAGGCGAGGGCGGTGGTGAGTGCGGTGCCGTGCACCAGGTACTGCGTCACCATGAACAGCCGGTAGGGGACCCGGCGCCGCTCCCGCGAGCCGTCGGGGGGCAGCAGGGCGAGGGAGACGGCCACGCAGCCGGCGCCGAGCAGGCAGGCGAGGGCGGCGGGCAGCAGGGAGGGGGCCCAGCGGACGGCGGCGAACACGAAGGCGGTGCCGAGGAGCAGGGCGTTCGCGGCGGCCAGTGCAGCCGTGCGGGTCTCGCCGAGGACGATGGCCCAGGTCCGGCGTCCGGTGGCGGCGTCGCCCGGGACGTCCGAGAAGTCCTTGACGAGCGCGCCCACCAGGGCCATCCAGAGCGACATCGCCAGGGCGAGGATCAGCAGCGCGGGGCCGTCCTGCCGGTCGCTGCCGGCGATGACGCTGCCGCCGTAGTAGGTGAGGCTCCCGCTGAGCAGCAGGACGGCCATGGCGCCCGCACTGGTCCGCTTGAAGGCCAGGCCGGGGGCGGAGTAGATGTAGCCGAGGACGAGGACGGCGACGACGGCCGCGACCATCCGGACGTCGACCACGGTGGCCGCCGCGATCGCGACCGCCACGAAGCCGGCGGCGGCCCGCAGGGCGGTGCGGCTGCTGAGAGCCCCCCGGGCGATCGGCCGGCCGGACTCGTTCAGCCCGTCCTCGTCGGCGTCGGCGACGCCGTTGTAGAGGTAGGCGAAGGTGGTGGCGCAGAGCCAGCCGAGCACACCCGCGAGGAGGCCGGGGAGGCCGCCGGCGGTGGAGGGGCCCCCGCAGAGCGCCACTGCGGTGAGCAGCCGGAGCAGTGCCATGGCCTGTACCGAGATTCTGGCTTCCACCAGACAGAGCCGCAGAGTTGTGAGTGTGCGGGCGCCGTACTGCCGTGCGGTTAAAGGTCTGGTGCCCAGTGCTGCGCGGCGAGTGAACTGGGCCGGCCGGTGTGTTTCCCCCGTCAACATAACTCTCAAGCTACCGACGCTCGCGCTCCGTGGCATGCCCCACTTTCGGTTTACCTCTACCACCTTAGAGTGATACCCGGGCCCGGTCCGGATGTGTCGGTAGGGGGTGGGGGCAGGCCGCCCGACTACTCCTTTCGGCACGCCTGCAAGGGAGTTCGGGGGGATCGCTCCTGCTGGGGGGCGTGGCCGGGCCGGCCGGGGGATCAGGCGCCGGGCTCCGCCGGGCCGGAGGGTTTGAAGTGGACGGTCAGCGTGGCCACGGCCGCGCCGCTCTGGTCGGTGCAGGCCGCGCGGACCTGGAAGGAGTCCGGCAGGTCCGCGCACTCGGCGTCGAGATACAGGGTGTCCCCGGGCCCGAGTATTCCGGTGAGAGCGATGGCGGGGATGTCCTCGATACGCAAAGGCTTTCCCAAGTGCGCCTCAGCGGAACGCAATACCGAGTCCAGTACGAAGGCCCCGGGATAGATCCGCCGGCCGGGATAGCGGCCGCCGAGATAACGGTCGTCGGCGAGAACCGCCCGGCGGGCCCGGAAGGCGTCGCCGGTGGAGGACACGGAAATTCCCGATGGTTTTGCCGGGGGCGGATACCGGTGGGGCATCAATTCGGCGCGGTCGGTCCGCACGACGGCGTGGGCCACGACGTAGTCGTCGACACAGGTGACGGTGGCGTCCAGGGTCAGGCCGGCCGGCAGCAGGTCCGCCGGCCAGGTCACCCGGTACGTCCGGTCCCCGGCCGGCCGGAGTTCGACGTCGAGGAATCCGGGGGGCCGGGAGGCCAGGGCCGAGACCGACTTGTAGATCGCTTCCTTCGCGGCGAACAGCCCGGTGAGGGTGCGGCCGGGGCACTTGTCGGCCAGCACCCAGTCCCGCTCGGCGGGGGTCGCCACGTAGCGGAGGCCCTCGATCGACAGCCGGACGTGGCGTTCGATGTCCACGCCGACCGCGACGACCTCCGGGCGGTCGGTGCCCAGGCAGACGCCGATCCGGCCCTGGCTGTGGCTGATGGACCCGCGCAGGCCGGGCGGGAACACCGGCCTCCTGCCGTCCGCGACGACCAGGCCGCCCACCTCGAAGATCGCCTGCGCGGCCATCACGGCGGTCCGGCTGAGGACGAAGTCGGACTGCCGTGACGGCGTGACCTCCTCGGGGACCCAGGGCGGCCGGACGTGCGGGGGCAGGGTGGTGCCCGTCGCCGGAGCGGCCATCGTCAGTACCAGGCCGGGTTCCAGGCGCAGGCAGCGGACCCGGATGTCCACTACCGGGCCGCCACGGGGTCGTGCCGGGCGGCTCGCCCGCAGCCGGCGCCCCGGAGCTGCCGGGCCGCCGGCCGCGGGCGCCGGATCACGCCGACATCTCGCTGGGCAGCATCAGGTCGCGCGCCAGCTGCGGCAGCATCTCGCTGAACAGGGCCTGCGCCCGCAGCTCCCCGTCCAGGGTGTACGGGATGTCGTCGACCGGGATCACCCGTGCGGGCAGGGCCGGCACCAGCCGTGCGCAGGCCGACCGGGCCGCGCGCTGGGTGCTCTGCTCCCGCTCCGGATCGGCCGGCACGAAGGCGACCAGCAGGATCTCCCCGTGGTCGGGGAGGTCGGCCAGCAGGAGGGCCGTCTGCCGGGCCGAGGGGAGCTCGGTGAGCGCCCGGTCCAGGGAGTGCAGGCGGGCGGCGAGGTCGGCCCTCAGTACGGCCTCGTCCTCGGTGAAGGGCGCATCCATCGTGCTCATGCGGAGATCTCCCTAACTGACTGCTCGTCCAGGTGGAGGTGGAGGTTGATCAGGGGCAGTGCCTCGGCGAGCAGCTCGCGGGTGCGGATCTTGCCGGTGGGGCTGTACGGGATGGCGGTCACCGCCACCACGTGGACCGGCAGCCCCGGTGCCCGGCGGGCGCAGGTGGCGGTCAGGGCGCGGTGGGCGGTGGCCTCCAGGTCGGCCGCGACCGGGACGAAGGGGACCGCCAGTACCTCGCCCCGGTCCGGGAGCGCGGTCCGGAGCACGGCGACGTCGCGGACGCCGGGCTGGTGCAGCAGCTCGGCCTCCAGCCGCAGGATGCCGAGCTCGCGCTCGTCGGCGGGGCCCGCGACGGGCACGCCGGCGGTCCGTCCGGTCAGCTCCAGCCGGCCCTCGTAGTCGATGACGCCGGTGTCCCCGGTGGGCAGGAAGGTGCGCCGGCCGAGGCCGTCGCCGAGGTCGACCACGGTGGTCGGCGCCGGGCCGTCGCCGTAGGCGTCCATGACGTGCGGGCCGGCGACCGCGACCCGGCCGCGGAGCCCGGGCGGCAGCGGCCGGTCCTCGGGGTCGAGGACCGCGATGGTGACCCCGGGCATCGCCCGGCCCGAGCGGCAGGGCGAGATCTGCAGCTCGTCCGGCCCGAGGACGGTGACCAGTCCGGTCTCGGTGGAGCCGTAGTAGTGGTGCAGCACCGGGCCGAGGCGGTCCCAGGCCTCGTTGACGATCCAGCGGTTGAGGTGCTGGCCGCCGGTGAGGACCAGACGCAGGCTGGAGGTGGCGTACAGCTCGGCGGAGGCGGGCGAGGCGAGCAGCCGGGAGAGCACCGGCGCCACCATCAGGGTGGCGGTCACGCTCTCCTCGACGATCAGCCGGGCCAGCTCGTCGAGGTCGTGGTAGGGGCCGAGCACCAGGGTGCCGCCGAGCGAGAGGAAGATCCGGGCCCAGCCCGGGCTGGAGGCGTGGTGCATCGGGACGGTGGCGAGGTAGGTGTCGTGCTCGTCGAGGCCGAACTCGTCGACGAGTTCGGCCTGCCGGCGGGCCTCGGAGGACTTGTGCCGGACGACCAGCCGGGCCGCGCCGTCGGCGCCGTAGCTCACCGCGAAGGACTCGAAGGGCTGGGTGAGCGGGGTGGTCACCGAGCTCTGGGCGGCCGCGAGGGTGGAGTACGCGACCGGCTCGCCCGCCTGCGGGTCCTTGACGATCGGTTCGGGCGCGGCCAACTCCTCGCCGACGCCGTGCAGATGGACCTGGAGCACGCCCTCCCGGTCGTGCCAGCCGGTGTCGATGAGCAGCGGGCGGTGCAGTCTGCTGCTGACCACGACGGTGGGCGCGAGCTGATCCAGCGCGTCGGCGGTGGCCTCTGCGCTCTCCTCGAAGTCCAGGCCGGTGACGGGTACGCCCAGGGTCTCGAAGGCGGCCGTCACGATGACCAGTTCCCAGCCGTTGCAGCAGAGGAACGCCGCTCTGGCGGGCCGGCCCGCCGGCAGTGTCCCGGCCAGTCCGCCGGCCACCTTGGCGATCTCGTCGGCCAGTTCGGACCAGGTGATTCGGCGTCCTCCGTCGACCAGGGCGATGTGATCTGGCCGTTCAGCTGCGTGCCGCAGGGCGTCTTGAAGCTTGATCATCTCTAACTCCGTTCCAGCGGGCTGGAGTTAGCCCGGTCGGATCCATCGGTGGGGACATGGGGACGGTCGAGCTCCGCCCGCGCGGCATCAGCCCGTTCTCGCCGGGCGCACGCCGAGGCGCTCACCCGATGGAAACAAACCTCTCCGGGCGGTATCAACAGCTCATCGGTACCTCTGATGGGCCGGACCGCGCCCGCGCGGCAGCACCCCACCAGCCCGGATCCGGGACGTGCGCGGATCCGCGAAGGCCGGTGCGCGGAGCCGCAATACCGGGGCCCCGCCCGTCGCTAGCTTCGAGCCACCGCCAGCGATCCGCCCCGGAAGGAACCCCATGAAGAGCCGTCTCGTCGCCGTCGCCGCAGCCATCGCCATCTCGGCCACCGGTGTCACCCTCGCCGCCGGCCAGGCCTCGGCCGACGACAGTGCGTCCGCCACCGCCTCGACCGCCCGCACCGCCCTGCCGCCGTTCGCCGGCAAGACCTACCTGGTCACCGTCGACAACGGCAACGTCTACCGCAACACCTACTCCGCGGACGGCACCGCGCTGCACTCGGAGACCGTCGCCGGCCAGGGCGTGGGCGAGGTCTTCGACGCGCCGCTGGCGACCGCCGTGGTCGGGTGGAACCTCTACTTCACCTCGTGGGTGGAGCCCAACGGCGTCACCGTCAGCCACGTCCTCAACTTCACCACCAACACGGTCAAGGTGTACTTCACCTTCGCGACCGCCACCGGCCAGCGTCTCGGCCAGCTCCACAGCGCCACCCTCACGCGCCAGTAGCAGCCGTGCGGGCGCGCGGCTCCGGCCGTGCCCACCGAAGCAGGCCATCGGGACCTCCCCGGTGGCCTGCTCGGCGTGCCCGGCCGGAGCCGCGCGCGGCGGGCACCCGCCGTCCGGGCCGGGCACCCGCCGTCCGGGCCGGGCACCCGCCGTCCGGGTCAGGTGCCGGCGGGCGCCGGGCCGCCGCGCCCGCGCCGGTAGTGCCGGGCGGCCTTCGCGCGGTTGCCGCACTCCGCCATCGAGCACCAGCGGCGCAGCCCGTTGCGCGAGGTGTCGTAGAAGTAGCGCGGGTGCAGGTGGCGGCCGGCGCAGCTGCGGATCCGGCCGGGAGCGAGGCAGAGCAGCTGCAGGTAGTCGTCGACGGCCAGCCAGGCCGCCAGCCAGGCCGGGTCCCCGACCTCGACGGTGGTCTCCGGGCCGTGCGCGGTGAGCCGGGAGCGGAGCGCGCCGTGCGCCAGCACCCGGTTGATCTCCTGGACGGCGGCCTCCCGCCCGGCGTCGGCGGGCCGCTGCCCGTGCGGGGCGGCGAGGGCCGCCGCCAGGATCTCGCGGGCGTGCCGGGTGGCGGTGAGGGCGTCCGGTCCGTCGTCGCAGAGGCCGGCGAGGCCGGCGCCGGCGAGCCAGATCCGGTAGCCGTCCGGGTCGGCGAGCAGGTCGGCGGGGCCGGCCGCGTCGTCCCATCTGGTGTTGAGCAGGTCGAGTGCCAGCGGTTCGCCGAGCAGCGGGCGCCGGTCCTGCGGGTGCGGGGTGCGGGCGAGCTGCGGGCCGGTGCCCGCGCCGCGCCAGCCCTGGCCCGGTGCGGGGCCGCCGAGGGCGAGGTCCAGCAGGGTCTCCCGGTCGTCCGCCGGTTTCGTCAGCAGGGTGCTGTGAGGCTGCATGGTGCTTCCCGTCGGCCGGCTCGGGCCGCCGTTCCTGGGCGGGAGGGCGGTCGTACACCTGAGCACTATGTCGTCGCCCGTACGAGGTCGGAAACGGCGGGCCGGAGGGTGTGCGCGGACCGGAAAGAGGCCGTGCGCAGCAGGTCAACTACCCGGGGGGACGCAGGCCTAGCTTCGTAAGTGCCAAGACCCGGACCGCAGATCCGAATGTCCGAAGGGGAGAGGAACACGATGGCTCAGGCCGAAATAGACCTGTCACAGCTGGGAGCCGAGGCGCCCAACGACCTGTTGACCGGCGACGCGTACCTGGAGAGCCTGCGCGACGGGCGTCAGGTCTACATCGACGGCGAGCTCGTCAAGGACGTCACCGAGCACCCGGCGTTCCGCAACGCCGCCCGCTCCACGGCGCACCTGTACGACGCTCTGCACCACCCCGACACCAAAGACATGATGACCACGGTGGACCGGTACACCGGTGCCCGGGTCCACCGCTTCTTCACCCCGGCCCACACGGCGGACGACCTGGTCAAGGCGCGCGACGCGATCGAGCACTGGGCCCGCCTGAGCTACGGCTTCATGAACCGGACCCCCGACTACAAGGCCTCCTTCATGGCGGGTCTCGCGGTCACGCACGACTTCTACGAGCCGTTCGGTGACAACGCCCGCGCCTGGTACGAGAAGTACGCGCGGCAGGCGCTGTCGATCAGCCACGCGATCGTGAACCCGCCGGTCGACCGCAACAAGCCCGCGCACGACATCCCGGACGTCTACCTCCGGGTCGTCGAGGAGCGCGACGACGGCATCGTGGTCGAGGGCGCCAAGCTGATGGCCACCGCCTCGGCCCTCAGCCACGTCGCCTTCGTCGGCCAGATCCACCTGGCCAACCTCGAAAAGGGCAAGGCCGAGGACATGGCGCTGGCGTTCATGGCGCCGATGAACACGCCGGGCATGAAGATCATCTGCCGCCCGTCGTACGAGAAGAAGGCCAACAGCCCGTTCGACAACCCGCTCTCCAGCCGGTTCGACGAGAACGACGCGGTGCTGATCTTCGACAAGGCGTTCATCCCGTGGGAGAACGTGCTGATCTACCGGGACACCGAGAAGATCCACCAGTACTTCCCGCGCTCGGGCCTGCTCAGCCGCGGCTTCTTCCAGGGCGCGATCCGGATGGCCGTGAAGCTGGAGTTCATGGCCGGCATCCTCGACCGCGGCACCCGCCTGAACGGCACCGACAAGTTCCGCGGCGTGCAGGCCGGTCTGGGCGAGCTGCTCGCCTGGCGCCACCAGACCTGGGCCGTCACCACCGCCATGGCGATGGACCCGGAGGCCGGCGAGAGCGGCACCGTCCTGCCGCGGATGGACTACTCGGCCGGCTACCGCGCGCTCGCCCCGATCAGCTGGGAGCGGACCCACCGCTTCTTCGAGGAGCACCTGGCCGGCGCCCTGCTGATGACCCCCTCCAGCTACGCCGACCTGCAGAGCCCGGAGCTGCGGCCGCTGTTCGACCGCTACTACCGCGGCTCGGGCACCACCGCCGAGGAGCGCGCCAAGCTCTTCAAGCTGGCCTGGGACGCGATCGGTTCGGAGTTCGGCGGCCGGCACGAGCTGTACGAGCTGAACTACGCGGGCGGCCCCGACCAGGTCCGACTGGACACCCTGAACTGGACCAGGGCGGCCGGGCTGCTCGACAACTACGGCAACTTCGTCCAGAAGGCCATGGACGACTACGACCTGGACGGCTGGCGTACGGGCCGCTGGGCCGAGCGCGACTGACCCCGTGTGGCGGGCGTCCGCACCGGCGGACGCCCGCCCGCTCTCACAGGAGGCGACACATGAACACCGACCTACGCACTGTCATGCGCCATTTCGCCACCGGGGTCTGCGTGGTCAGCACCTTCTCGGACGACTCGGGCAGCCGTCGGCACGACGCCATCACGGTCAACTCGCTGGTCTCCGTCTCGCTCGACCCGGCCATCATCACGCTCTGCTTCCGCCACGACTCGCGCTTCCTCGCGGACCTCCGCGACGCGGGTGTCTGGGGCGTCTCGATCCTCGACGGCGAGTCCGAGGGCCAGGCCCGGGCGTTCGCCAAGGACCCGGACTCCCGCCAGTCGGCGATCGCCCTGGCACCGCACCACATCGGTGAGACCACCGGGGTGCTGCTGCTGGACTCGGCCGGCTGGATGGAGGTCCGCTACCGGGACGAGATCGTCATCGGCGACCACGTGATGGTGATCGGCGAGGTCGTCCGGCTCGGCGCCGCCGACTCCAGTGTTCCGCTCATCTTCCTGCAGGGCGGCTTCCACACCCTTGAGCTCTCCCGCTCCTGATACCAGAGAAGGCACCCGATGAGTACCAAGAACCCGCTGAAGAGACCGCTGCTGGCGAGCTCCGCGGCGGTGGCCCTGCTGGGGACCGCCGCGCTGACGATCCCGGCCGGCGCCGGCGCCACGGCGAACGCGGCGGCGGTCACCACCGTGAAGATCTGTCTGGCCGTGACGACGGGCCAGAACGCCGAGGTGACGGTCGACCTGCCGCAGGCAGCGATCGACCCGCTGCTCTCGCACACCCCCTCCTACCTGGGCCCGTGCGCGTCGTACGGCACGCCGAGCGCGCTCGGCAACGGCACCGTGCGCACGTACGCGCAACTGGAGGGCTCCGGCAAGCCGGTCTCGATCGGCTTCGTCTTCCCCAAGGAGACGCTGCAGAACCTGCCGGCCACGATGACCGACCAGCACCACTGCTACGACGTCGACGGCAACGGCACCGTCGACGAGCACACCGAGTGCATGGGCGGCCACGAGCGGCCGCTCGACCTGCCCGCCGCGCTCACCAACTCGCCCGGCATCCCGTACAAGTGGGCGCTGCTCAACTTCAACAAGATGGGCCACGGCCCGACCGGCATCTACGACACCCAGCACTTCGACTTCCACTTCTACACCCAGTCGAAGGCCGAGCGGGACGCGATCCGGCCCGGTCCGTGCGCGCTGGCGATCAACTGCGACGACTTCGCGACCTCCACCAAGCCGATCCCGAGCCAGTACATGCCGGCCGGCTACATCGACAACGGCGTGTCCGAGGTTGCGATGGGCAACCACCTGATCGACCAGAGCTCCCCGGAGTGGCACAACCAGCTGTTCACCAAGACCTTCATCTACGGCGCCTACGACGCGAAGATCAGCTTCCTGGAGCCGATGATCAGCAAGGCCTACCTCGACGGCCTGGCGACCGGCGCGAACAGCAACGGCTGTTTCCCGATCCCGCAGCCGCAGGCGTGGCAGCAGTCCGGCTGGTACCCGAAGGACTACTGCATCAAGTACCGCGCCAACCGCGGTGACTACACCGTCTCGATGGAGAACTACCAGCACAGCTGAGTCGACCACCGGCCCTACAGGGCTCCCCCGCCCCGCCTGGGGCCCGGTGCTCCTGGAATGCCCCCGCCCGGAGCACCGGGCCCAGCCACCAGCCGTTCGCCGAAGCGGAGGAGACAAGCTCATGGACGGCGCCGGACATCAAAGAGCGGCAGGAAACTGACATGTCATCGGCGATCTCGATCGCGATCATCGGCGGCGGCGCCTCCGCCGTCTGCCTGATCGACGCACTGGCCCAGCGGGACACCCCCGCGGGCAGCCTCACGGTCTTCGAACCCTCGCCGCACCTGTGGCGCGGCCGGGCGTACCAGTCGGACACCACGACCGTCCGGGTCAACGCGACACCGGACGACATGTCGGTGCGCGCCGGGGACGAGCGGCACTTCGAACGCTGGCTGCGGACCCGGGACCGGATCCACGAACTGCCCGACGGCGTGGCCGGCCTCGACCCGCAGGTCGGCGCCCGCTTCGCCCCGCGCACCGAGTACGGCGAGTACCTGGAGCAGACCGCCCACGCCGGCCTGGCCAAGCTGCGGCTGCGCGGCTGGCGGGTGGACCTGGTGAGCGAGCCCGTCACGTCCGCCAGCCACGCGGCGGGCCGCGCCATGCTCCGCACCGGGGCCGGGAGGGTCCGGGCGTTCGACTACGCCGTCCTGTGCGTCGGCGGGGACAGCCCCAAGGACGTGTACGGGCTGGCCGGGGCCGAGGGCTTCGTCGCCGACCCGTACCCGATCACCCACAAGCTGCAGACCGTCGGCCCGGACCAGCACGTGGCGGTGATCGGCAGCGGCCTGACCGCCGTCGACATCATCATCTCGCTGGCCGCCCGCGGGCACCGCGGGCGGATCAGCCTGCTCTCCCGCCGGGGCATGCTGCCCGGCGTGCGCCAGAAGCCGGTGCACTTCGAGCTGAAGCACGTCACCCCGGAGCGGATGAAGCAGCTGTCGCAGCGTCAGACCAGCCTGCGGCTGCACGAGATCGCGACCGTGATCGGCAAGGAGTTCGCCGACGCCGGGGCCGATCTGACCGCTGTGCTGGAGGAGATCACCGGCGCCCACCGGGAGCACCCGGTGGAGCGGCTGCGCCGCCAACTGGCCGCCGTGGACTCCCCGGACCTCGGCCTGCGGATCCTCCAGCGGGCGGTGCCGGACACCGGCCCCGACATCTGGCCGCTGCTCTCCGAGCGGGACAAGGTCGAGCTGCTCCGCACCCACTACCGGACGATCATGAGCCTGTGCTGCCCGATGCCGCCGAGCAGCGCCTCCGAGCTGCTCCGGCTCGCCGACGCGGGCCAACTCTCCATCCACTCCGGCCTCCAGGACATCTCGGCCGGCCCGGACGGCGGCTTCCTGGTGGAGACCGCCGAGCAGGGCTTCACCGCGGACGCGGTGGTCAACGCCGTCAACGCCTCCGAGGGGAAGATCCCCTTCGCGGCCGTGCCGCTGGTCAACTCGCTGACCCGCAGCCGGATCGCCGACCGCCACCCGCACGGCGGGCTGCACATAGCGCGCGCCACCAGCCGGCTCGCGGTCGAGGGCAGGCCGGAGCCCCGCTGGTACGCGCTCGGGAACATCGCCGCCGGGACCCTGTTCTTCACCTTCGGCATCCCCTCGCTGGTGGACCGGAGCCAGGACATCGTCCGCGCCGTCCTCGCGCACTCGCAGCGGGTCAGCAGCCTGAACGCGGAGCGGGTCCTGCAGGACGCCTGACCGTACGCAACCAGTCGAAGGGAGCACCACCCGCATGACCACCACCGCCCCCAGCTATCTGGCGGACACCCACACCGGCCTGCCGCTGCCCGGCGACGCCGAGTTCGCCGGCCCCGCCGAGGAGCGCCGGTACCGCAAGCAGCGGCTCGCCGCGGCCCTGCGGCTGTTCGGCAAGTACGGCTTCGGCGAGGGCATCTCGGGCCACATATCGGTCCGCGACCCCGAGTTCCCGGAGACCTTCTGGGTCAACCCGTTCGGCGTCTCGTTCAAGCGGGTCACCGTCGGCGACCTGATCCGGGTCGACTCCGAGGGCGTCGTCGTCGAGGGCCGGCACAAGGTCAACCCCAGCGCCTTCGTCATCCACTCGGCGATCCACGAGCTGAGCCCGGGCGCGGAGGCGGCGGCCCACGGCCACACCGCGCACTCGCGGGCCCTCGGCTCGCTGGGCCGGCTGCTGGAGCCGATCGACCAGGAGTCGGCGGCCTTCTACGGCAAGCAGGTGCTCTACGGCGACTACGAGGGCCCCTCGGTCGCCGTCGAGATGGGCCGCGAAATCGCCGAGAAGCTCGGCGACAACCGGGCCATCCTGCTGCGCTACCACGGCCTGATCACGGTCGGCGGCTCCCTGGAGGAGGCCGTCCACTGGTTCTTCACCTACAACAGCTGCGCCGAGGTGCAGTTGCTCGCGCTGGCCGCCGGCACGCCCGAGAACATGTCCCACGAGCAGGCGACCGCCGCCGGTGACGGTTTCGGCGACGCCCAGCTCGGCCGCTTCAGCTTCCAGCTGCTCTGGGACGAGATCGTCCACGAGCAGCCGGACCTGCTCGACGAGTAGCAGCCCCGCTGTTCGTCGGGTGCCACACCACGACTCGATCCAAGGAGTGATCATGAAGGTTCTTCTGTTCGGCGCCAGCGGCAACATCGGCAGCGCCATCGCCGCCGAGCTGGTCTCCCGCGGCCACCAGGTCACGGGCGTCACCCGCACCGGCAAGCTCGACAACCCGGCCGTGCAGGCCGTCGCCGGCGACGTCTCCGACGCGGCCCAGGTCGCCGAACTCGCCGAGGGACACGACCTGGTGGCCTCGGCCGTCGGCCCGCGGATCGGCATCGACAACGACCGCGAGATCCTGGTCGGCGCCACCCGCGGCCTGATCGAGGGCCTGCAGAAGGCCGGCGGCAAGCGCCTGGTGGCGCTCGGCGGCGCGGGCAGCCTGCGCACCCCGGCCGGCCACCGGGTCGTCGACGACTCGCACTTCCCCGAGATGTGGAAGGCCAACGCACTGGCCCAGATCGAGGCGCTCGGCCTCTACCGCGAGACCGAGGGCCTGGACTGGACGTACATCTCGCCCGCCAAGCTCATCGAGCCCGGCGAGCGCACCGGCACCTACCGCCTCAGCGGCGAGGACCTGCTGGTGGACGAGGCCGGCCAGTGCAAGATCAGCATCCCGGACTACGCGGTGGCCTTCGTCGACCAGATCGAGGGCGGCGAGCACCTGCGCACCCGGGTATCCGTCGCCTACTGACCTGCCCCGGGCCACACTTGACGGCACGTATCCGAAAAGGCAACACCACCGTCCTCCGGCTGCCGGCCCCACCCGGCAGGTCGAGCAGGTCGGCCACCCCGGAGGGAACCCATCACCATGTCCGTACCCGAATCATCCACGGCCAAGGGCGGCGGCGCACTCGTCGCCATCCTCGGCGCACTCACCGCTCTCGGCCCGCTGTCCAACGACGCGTACCTGCCGGGCCTGCCCGACCTCACCCACGACCTCAACGCCAGCGCCTCGGCCGGCCAGCTCAGCCTGACCGCCTGCCTGCTCGGCCTCGGTCTCGGGCAGCTCTTCGCCGGCCCGATCAGTGACGCGGTCGGCCGCCGCAAGCCGCTGCTGGTCGGTCTCGCCGTCTACACGGTGGCGGCTCTGCTCTGCGCCGTCGCCCCGAACATCTGGCTGCTGGTGGCACTGCGGGCGATCCAGGGCCTGGGCGGCGCGGTCGGCATCGTCACCGCCGCCGCCGTCGTCCGGGACCGCCACGAAGGGGCCGCGGCCGCCAAGTACTTCGCCCTGCTGATGCTGATCACCGGCCTGGCGCCGGTGCTCGCCCCGGTGGCCGGCGGCCAGCTGCTGCGCTTCAGCTCCTGGCACGGCATCTTCACCGTGCTCGGCATCGTCGGCGCCCTGCTGCTGGTCGTGGTCGCCGTCGCCCTGCCGGAGACGCACCCGGTCGAGCGGCGCCGCACCGGCGGCCTGAAGGCCACCGGCCCGGTCTTCCGCAAGCTGCTGTCGGACCGCGTGTTCGTCGGCTACAACCTGGCCTGCGGGCTGGCCTTCGCCGCGATGTTCGCCTACATCGCCGGTTCGCCGTTCGTGCTCCAGGACATCCACGGTCTGTCGCCGCAGGGCTTCAGCGCGGTCTTCGCGGTGAACGCCGCCGGGCTGGTCATCGCGGCGCAGGTCTGCGGCCGGATCGTGCACCGCACCGGCCCGCGCCGGCTGCTGGCCATCGGCCTCTCCGGCTCCGCGCTCGGCGGCCTGGGCCTGCTGGTGGCGGTCCTCGCCGACGCCGGTCTGCCGGCCCTGCTGGTGGCGCTGTTCGTGGTCGTCTCCAGCGTCGGTCTGGTGATGCCCACGGCGACCGCGCTCGCCATGCAGGAGCACGGCGACTCGGCGGGCTCGGCGGCCGCGCTGCTCGGTCTGTCGCAGCACATCATCGGTGCCGCCGTGGTGCCGCTGGTCGGTCTCGCCGGCGAGGGTACGGCGGTGCCGATGGGCATCGTCATCGCCGGGCTCGGCGTCGGCGCGCTCGGCTCCTTCGTCGCGCTGACCGGTGCCCGGGCGGAGCAGCCCGGGGCGGCCCGCGAGGACACCGCCGGGGCGGCCCTGCGCTCCGAGCAGAGCGCGCACGCCTGACCCGTCCGGAAGGAGGCCGCCCCGCAGGCCGCACAGCCGGCGGGGCGGCCCCGGGCCGCACCGACCACGCCGCGAGCAGGCGGCGAGCACCTGCCGGGTCCCACCGCGAGCACGTACCGAGCCATCCCCTGAGCGATCCCCCGAGCCATCCCCCGAGCCAGACCCCGAGTCCTGTTCCGAGCACTGCCCCGAGCACCGTCCCGAGCCACTCCACGAGCCGGAGAGTCACCATGCCTTTCGGAACCTCGTTCCAGTCCTTCCCAGTGGAGGAGACCTGGCGGGCCCTGCCCGCCGCACAGCAGCCCGACTGGCCGGACCAGGGAGCCCTGGACCGGGCCTGCGCCGAGCTGCGTTCGTACCCTCCGCTGGTCTTCGCCGGGGAGTGCGACAGCCTGGCCGACCGGCTGGCGTCCGTCGCCCGCGGCGAGGCCTTCCTGCTGCAGGGCGGTGACTGCGCGGAGACCTTCGACGGGGTCTCGGCCGGCCAGGTCCGCAGCAAGCTCAAGACGATGCTGCAGATGGCCGCGGTGCTGACCTTCGGCGCCTCGGTGCCGGTGGTCAAGGTCGGCCGGATCGCCGGCCAGTACTCCAAGCCGCGCTCCCAGCCGACGGAGACCCGCGACGGCGTGACGCTGCCGACCTACCGGGGCGACTCGGTGAACGGCCTGGAGTTCACCGCCGAGGCGCGGACCCCGGACCCGGCCCGCCTGCTGCGGATGTACCACCACTCCAGCGCGACCCTGAACCTCGTCCGCGCCCTGATCTCCGGCGGCTACGCCGACCTGCGCGAAGTGCACTCCTGGAACCAGGACTTCGTCCGCGAGTCGCCCGCCGGGCAGCAGTACGAGCGGCTGGCCGAGGAGATCGACTCGGCGCTCTCCTTCATGCGGGCCTGCGGGGTCGACCCGGGGGAGCTGCACCGCACCGAGTTCTACACCAGCCACGAGGCGCTGATCCTCGACTACGAGGCGGCGATGTCGCGGCGCGACAGCCGCACCGGCGAGCTGTACGACGTCTCCGGGCACATGGTCTGGATCGGCGAGAGAACCCGCCAACTGGACGGCGCGCACCTGGAGTTCGCGGCACGCATCCGCAACCCGATCGGGGTCAAGCTGGGCCCGACCACCACCGCCGACCAGGCGCTCACGCTGATCGACCGGCTCGACCCGGACCGCCGGCCCGGCCGGCTCACCTTCATCACCCGGATGGGCGCGGAGCAGATCCGCGACCTGCTCCCCGCGCTGGTCGAGAAGGTCACCGCCGAGGGCGCCGAGGTGGCCTGGGTCTGCGACCCGATGCACGGCAACACCTTCACCGCCTCCACCGGCCACAAGACCAGAAGCTTCGACGCGGTGCTGTCGGAGGTCAGCGGGTTCTTCGAGGTGCACCGCGAGCTCGGCACCCACCCGGGCGGCATCCACGTCGAGATCACCGGTGACGACGTCACCGAGTGCGTCGGCGGCGGCGCCGGCCTGGTCGCCGAGGACCTGCACCAGCGCTACGAGTCCGCCTGCGACCCGAGGCTGAACCGCAGCCAGTCCCTCGACCTCGCCTTCCTGGTGGCCGAGATGCTGCGCCAGCGGACCGTCGTCGACACCGCCGCCGCCGCGCCGCCGCTGCTGGCGGTGAGCTGAGTGCGCGCGATCCGCGGGGCCGTCCAGGTCGACCGGGACGACCCGGCCGAGGTCCAGGACGCGACCAGAACCCTGCTCCTGGCCGTCCTCGACGCCAACGGGCTCGCCCACGACGACCTGGTCAGCATCTTCTTCACCGCCACCCCCGATCTGCGCAGCGGCTTCCCCGCCCGCGCCGCCCGCGACCTCGGACTGACCGACGTGCCGCTGATGTGCGCCCAGGAACTCGACATCGAGGGCGGACTGCCGCGCACGGTACGGGTCCTGGTCACCGCCGAGACCCCGCTCGACCGGGACGGCGTACGGCACGTCTACCTCGGCGGCGCCCAGGTGCTGCGCCCCGACCTGGTCGGTGGCGGTCCGGTCGGTGGCGACCTCGTCGGTGGCGACCTCGTCGGCGGCAACCTGGCAGCGGCACTGTGATCAGGACCGCGGCGGTGGTCGGAGCCGGGCTGATCGGCACCTCGGTGGCTCTCGCGCTCAGCCGCCGGGGGGTGCTCGTCCACCTGATCGACACCGACAAGGACGCGGTGCGGACCGCGGTCTCGCTCGGCGGCGGGGTGGCCGAGCCGCCCAGGGAGCCGGTGGACATCGCCGTCCTCGCCGTGCCGCCGAGCGCGATCGGCCGGGTGCTGGCCGAGCAGCAGGCGAAGCGGCTGGCCCACAGCTACACCGACGTGGCCAGCGTCAAGCACGAGCCGGAGCTGGCCGTCCGGTTCGGCGCCCCGGACCCGACCAGCTACGTGGGCGGCCACCCGATGGCGGGCGGCGAACGCTCCGGGCCGCTGGCGGCCTGCGCCAACCTCTTCGAGGGCCGGACCTGGGTGCTCACCACCTGCGAACTGACCTCGCGGGAGGCGCTCAACCGGGCGCTGGCACTGGTCGCGCTCTGCGGCGCGGTGCCGGTCGTCATGGAGAGCACGGCGCACGACCGGGCGGTGGCCCTGGTGTCCCACGCGCCGCACGTGGTCGCGGCGCTGATGGCGGCCCGGCTGGAGCACGCCCCCGAGGAGGCCTCCCGGTTGGCCGGGCAGGGCGTGCGCGACATGACCAGGATCGCCGGCGGCGACCCCGGCCTGTGGGGCGACATCCTGGAGTCCAACGCCGCCGCGGTGGCGGACGTCCTCGGGGAGCTCGCCGAGGACCTGGTCAGCACCGTCCGCGCCCTGCGCAGCCTCGCCGTGGTCGACGTGGCCCGCCGGGCGGAGGACATGACCAGCGTGATCGACATGCTCGGCCGGGGCAACGCCGGCCGGGCCCGGCTGCCCGGCAAGCCGGGCTCGCCGGCCGGGGCCGTGGTGCCGGTGGTGATCGGCGACAAGTCCGGCGAGCTGGCCCGGCTGCTGGCCGCCGTGCACGACAGCGGGGTGAACATCGAGGACGTGTCCATCGATCACTCGCCCGGCAAGCCGACCGGCCTGGT
Organism: Kitasatospora sp. NPDC057223; assembly: GCF_042669755.1. Taxonomy (NCBI): domain Bacteria; kingdom Bacillati; phylum Actinomycetota; class Actinomycetes; order Kitasatosporales; family Streptomycetaceae; genus Kitasatospora; species Kitasatospora sp. NPDC057223. The sequence continues at coordinate 74,230 of NZ_JBHUWW010000007.1, forward strand.
GGAACTGGTGGTCGCCGCCGAGGCGGCCGAGTCGCTGGCCGAGCGGCTGGTCGGCGCCAACTGGACGGTCCAACGGGTCCGCCAGGTCTTCCCCACCGCCGCCGCACCGCGCACCGCGCACCGCGAGTGGCCGCGCCCGGTGGCCGTGCCGGGCTGACGGCCCCGCAGCCGGGCCGCCCCGGACCCCCGCGCGGCGCCCGGCAGAGCCCCGCCCGGCCCGGCCCCGCCCGGGGGTCCGGTGGCGCTCCGGACCGGCGGCACCGGGCGGGCCGCCCGGCCGCAACCCCGCGGCCACCGCGAGCACCTCGCGTCCGCCCGCGCCGTCGTACCCGCCCGGGCGGCGCCATCCGTCCCAACCGGCCTGTGAGAGGGAACCACCGCGTGACCATCACCACCACCACCGATTCCGTGATCGCCCGGATTCCGGGCTCCAAGAGCATCACCAACCGGGCGCTGCTGCTCGCCGCCGCGGCGCTCGGCCCGAGCCTGCTCCGCGACCCGCTGGTCAGCGACGACACCGTGGCCTTCCGGGAGGCCCTCGGGGCCCTCGGCGTGACCGTCACCGACCGGGACGGCGGCTGGCTGGTCCAGGGCGCCGGCCGCGGCCCGCACGGCCGGGGCCGGGCCTGGTGCGCCGACGCGGGCACCGCCGCGCGCTTCCTGCCGGTGCTCGCCGCCACCGGCTTCGGCACCTTCGAGTTCGACGGCTCCGACCAGTTGCGGGCCCGCCCGCTGCGCCCGCTCGCCGAGGCACTCGGCCTGCTGGGCGCGGAGGTGGAGACCGGGCCGGACGGCGGCCTGCCGCTGACGATCCGCACGACCGGGCTGGGCGGCGGCGAGCTCGCCCTGGACTCCTCCACCAGCAGCCAGTACCTGACCGGTCTGCTGCTGTCGGCCCCGCTGATGCGCAGCCCGCTGACGGTGCACGCCGCCGGGCTGGTCAGCCGGCCGTACATCGACATGACCGTCGCACTGATGCGGCACTTCGGCGCCGAGGTGGTGGAGGGCACCGGCGGCCGGATCCGGGTCTCCGCGAGTGGCTACCGGGCCACCGACCTGCGGATCGAACCGGACGCCTCGACCGCCTCCTACGTCTTCGCGGCCGCCGCCGTGACCGGCCGTTCGGTGACCGTCCCCGGTCTCGGGCGGGACAGCCTGCAGGGCGACCTGCGCTTCGTCGAGGTGCTGCGCACCGCGGGCGCCCGGGTCGAGATCGGGCCGGACTCGACCACGGTCACCGGCACCGGGCGGCTCCGCGGCGGGTTCGAGGTCGACATGGGCGACATCTCGGACACCTTCATGACACTGGCGGCCGTCGCGCCGCTGGCGGACGGGCCGATCACGGTGCGCGGGATCGGCCACGCCCGGCTCAAGGAGTCGGACCGGATCGCCGCGGTCGCCGGAAACCTCCGTGCGCTCGGCGTCACCGTCACGGACGGCCCGGACTGGATCACCGTCCAGCCGGGACCGGTCCGCCCGGGGCGGGTGGACTGCCACCGGGACCACCGGATCGCGATGTCCTTCTCGGTGCTCGGGCTGCGCGCGGAGGGCATCGAGCTCGACGACCCGGCCTGCGTCTCCAAGACCTTCCCGGAGTTCCACCAGGAGTTCGGCCGGCTCTTCGGCTGAGCCGCGGCCCGTCGGACGGGCACAGCGAACAGGCACAGCGAACAGGCACAGCGAAGGGGCGCCGACCCGGCCGGGTCGGCGCCCCTCCGGCGTGCGCTCAGTGCCGCCAGCCGCGGGCCACCCGCAGCACCGCGTCGTTCGCCTCCGGCAGGCCCACGGTGATCCGGACGCCGTCGGCGCCGTAGGGCCGGACGGCGGCGCCGGCCGCCGCGCAGGCCCCGGTGAACTCGGCGGTGCGGTCGCCGAGCGCCAGCCAGACGAAGTTCGCCTCGCTGTCCGGCGGGGCGAACCCGAGGTCGCGCAGGCCCGCGGTGAGCCTGGACCGCTCCTTGACCAGCAGCTCGACCCGCTCCAGGAGTTCGTCCTCGGCCCGCAGCGAGGCCACCGCGGCGTCCTGGGCGAGCTGGCTCACGCCGAACGGCAGCCCGGCCTTGCGCAGCACGACGGCCACCGGCTCGTGCGCCACCACGTAGCCGATCCGCAGGCCGGCCAGGCCGTACGCCTTGGAGAAGGTGCGCAGCACGCAGACGTTGCCGCGCTCGCGGTACAGCTCGACGCCGTCGGGCACCTCGGCGTCCCGGACGAACTCGATGTACGCCTCGTCGAGCACGACCAGGACGTCGTTCGGCACCCGGTCGAGGAACCGCTCCAGCTCGGCCCGCCGCACCACGGTGCCGGTCGGGTTGTTGGGGTTGCAGACGAAGATCAGCCTGGTCCGCTCGGTGACGGCGTCCGCCATCGCCTCCAGGTCGTGGGTGTCGTCGGCGCGCAGCGGCACCCGGACGGAGGTCGCGCCGCAGATCTCGGCCATGATCGGGTACGCCTCGAACGAGCGCCAGGCGTACAGGACTTCGTCGCCCGGCCCGGCGGTCGCCCGGACCAGCAGGCGGGCCACCGAGACGGAGCCGGTGCCCACCACCAGGTGCTCGGCGGGGACGTCGAGGCGTTCGGCCAGCGCGCCGACGAGGGCGGCGCAGCCCGGGTCGGGGTAGCGGTTGACCCGGCCGGCCTGCCGCTGCACGGCGCTCACCACGGAGGGCAGCGGCGGGTAGGGGTTCTCGTTCGACGAGAGCTTGAGGTCCTCGCAGCCCTGGCTCGCGCCCTTGCCGGGGACGTAGTCCGGCAGCGCGGCCAGTCGGCCCACCAGCCGGGGGGTGTCGGATCTGCTCATGGCTTGCTTCCTCCGGTCGGTCTCAGCTGGTCGGGTTGAAGGGCGAGGGGGCCGCGAACTTCCAGCGCAGCGGGGTGAAGTCGGACACCTGGACGACCTGCTCGACGTCGAACTCGACCAGCCGCAGGGCGCCCTGGACGGCCTTGGTGCGGTCGCCGTCCCAGTCGATCCTGGCCTTGCCGCTGAGGTGCAGGGCGTGGCCGCTCTCCCAGTCGAGGAAGGTCAGGCCGCAGGCCGGGTCGAGCTGGAGGTTGCCCAGGGTCATGTAGAAGGAGTTGCCGAAGTAGTCCGGCCAGGTCAGCCTGTTCGGGCCGGCCACCTGGACGAAGCCGGGCGCGCCACCCCGGTGCGAGGCGTCGGCGCCGTGCTCGGGGGCCCGGCTGGCGATGAAGAACGTGTCGGCGCCGGTGATCCAGGCCTGCTGCTCGGTGGACAGCCCGGCCGAGCGCCGCACCGTGGCGGCGGGCGGTGTGGCCGCGTCCGCTCGCAGCACCCGCTGCTGGAGGTACTTGGGGCAGTTCCCGAGCACCTGCTCGGTCCGGACGACCAGCGCGCCGTCCTCCGCCCGCGCGACGCCGTTCATCCGGATCCGCTGGCTGCTCTGCGGTTCGATGGCGAGCATGCCGATGTCCCTGGGGCGGTCGAACACGCCCTCCAGTGGGTCGCCGGGCGCCGGCAGGGCGTCGACCCGGATGGTGTTGCGGTCGGCGGCCCGGAAGAAGCCGCGCGGCCCGGTGAGGACGGTGGACCAGGCGGCGCCGGCGTCGTCCACGGCCCCGATCACCACCATCCGCTGGCGTTCCATGAAGAGCCCGAACATCGGCGGGATCTCGGCCTCGAACATCGGCGACCCCCAGCCCGCGTGGCCTTCGCCGGCCCGCTGCTGCACGGCCTGTTCGCCCTCGTGGTACGGAGTCTTGACCATCCGTCAGGCCTTTCTCGGTTGCGTGCGGACTGCGGGCCGGGCCCGGGGATCCCCCGAGCCCGGCCCGCCGGTTCTGTTGCTCCACGGGGTGCGCGCGCCGGTCGGGCGGGCGCACCGGTCAGGTGTTCCCTGCGGTCAGGAGTGCTTGCCGATCAGCAGGACGGTGTCGACGACCCGGTTGGAGAAGCCCCACTCGTTGTCGTACCAGCCGGCGACCTTCACCTGGGTGCCGCCGATCACCTTGGTGAGGCCGGCGTCGAAGATGCAGGACGAGGGGTCGGTGACGATGTCGCTGGAGACGATCGGCTCCTCGGTGTAGCGCAGGATCCCGGCCAGCGCGCCCTCCGCCGCCTTCGCGAACAGCGCGTTGACCTCCTCGACCGTGGTCTCACGGCCGACCGTGACGGTCAGGTCGGTCACCGAGCCGACGGTCACCGGCACCCGCAGGGCGTACCCGTCGAGCTTGCCGTTGAGCTCGGGCAGCACCTGGCCGATGGCCTTGGCCGCACCGGTGCTGGTCGGCACGATGTTGCCGGCCGCCGCGCGGGCCCGGCGGAGGTCCTTGTGCGGGCCGTCCTGGAGGTTCTGGTCCTGGGTGTAGGCGTGCACGGTGGTCATCAGACCGGTCTCGATGCCGAGCGCGTCGTTGATCACCTTGGCCAGCGGGGCGAGGCAGTTGGTGGTGCAGGAGGCGTTGGACACGATGTCGTGCCGCTCCGCGTCGAACTCGCCGTCGTTGACGCCGAACGCGATGGTGAGGTCCTGGTTGGTGGCCGGGGCCGAGATGATCACCTTGCGGGCGCCGGCGGTGATGTGTGCCCTGGCCTTCTCGGCGTCGGTGAAGACACCGGTGGACTCGACGACGACGTCGACGCCCAGTTCGCCCCAGGGCAGGTCGGCCGGGTTGCGCTCGGCGGTGACCCGGATGGCGCGGCCGTCGACCACGATCCCGTCCTGGCCCTCGGCCACGGTCACCTGCAGCTTGCCCAGGGTGCTGTCGTACTTCAGCAGGTGGGCGAGGGTCGCGGCGTCGGTCAGATCGTTGATGCCCACGATCTCGATGTCGGCGTTCTGCTCAAGTGCGGCGCGGAGGAAGCTTCGGCCGATCCGGCCGAATCCGTTGATGCCTACCTTGATTGCCACGGCATGGCCCTTCTGAGTGGGTGTGCCGGGGCGCGCGCAGCGCCGGTGGTCCGCGCTCTCGGCACGTAAGTGTGGTGTCGACGCTAGTCAGCCGTCAGGTGCCCAGGTTGGCGCGGTGCGCACGGGTTCTGGTCGATTCGCGCAGGACTTCGCGGACCGTTCGGCGGCTGCCCGATTTCATCAGTGCTACCGATACGAGGCCGGGTCCTCCCCCGGGGCGTGGTGTTATCGCAGAAGGTCCCCGGGAACCGGCAGGCCGGCCTGTTCCGTGGACCGCAGGATCCGGGAGGAGAGATGGATGTTATGCGTACCGAGCCCGAACCGGCCTCGCCGCCGGTCGCCGCAGCAGTCAACGAGGTGAGCCTGGGCCGGATCCGCATCTCGGTGGTCGAGGACGAGGACCGCGAAACCTCCTCCGAAGTCCGGGTCTCCGAGCAGGCCGCCCGGACGGGTGAGGCCCATCTCCGGGTCCAGTACCCGCTCTCCGATCCGCTCGCCGTCCACGAACTGCTGCGCCAGCTCGCCGGCCAGGGCGGGCAGCCGGCCGGCCGCACCGCCGAGCTGCTGGCCCGGGGCATCACCGGTCTCGTCCAGCAGGCGTTCGTCGACTGCATGGACCGCGAGCCGGACGCCCCCGGGCCGTCCCCCGGCGCCGGCCTCGCCCGCCGGGCGATGCTCCAGCGGATCAAGCACTTCGCCCGCAGCAGGCTGGCCGATCCCGACCTCAAGCCCGAGATGCTCGCCCAGCAGCACCACATCTCACTCCGGTACCTGCAGAAGCTGTTCCAGGAGCACGGCGAGAGCCCGGCCAGCTGGATCCGCGACGAGCGGCTCATCCGCAGCTGCGCCGAACTGCGCGACCCGCGGCTGGCGCACCACACCATCGCGGTGATCGGCGAGCGCTCCGGCCTGTACGGGGCCTCGCACTTCAGCCGGCTGTTCCGGGAGCGCTACGGCGTCGGCCCGCGTGAGTACCGCCGCCTGGCGGTCCTGCACTCCGCCGCCTGACCCCCGGCCGGCTCGTTCCTCCTCCCAGGCCCGACCGGCGCTACCGGTCGCCACAGAAAGGGCTCGTCCTTTGTCCAGCTTTGAGTACCCCGGCGAGTACTACGAGGTGATCCGCAAGGATTTCCGCGACGTAGCCGGTGAGACCGAGTTCCTGGCCTCGTACCTGCCGCCCGGCGGCCGCGTGCTCGACATCGGCAGCGGCACCGGTACGAACCTGCGCGCGCTGGCGGCCCTCGGCCACTCCGGCGTGGGCGTCGACCAGAGTTCCGACTTCACGGCGTACGCCCGCGCGGCCGCGCCCGCCGGGCCCGCGGACGGCGTGGTCGAGTACGTGCACGGCCGCGCCGAGGAGTACGTCACGGACCAGCGCTTCGACCTGGTCTACAGCCTGTTCAGCACGCTCAACCAGCTGGACCGGGCGGGCCTGCGGCAGCTGCTCACCGGTGTGCGCGGCTGGCTGGCCCCGGGCGGCCACCTCGTCATCGACATCGGACACCTGCTGAACTTCGTCGACGGCTACCAGCCGAACATCATCGCCCACCACCAGGGCGACGACCTGCTGGTCACCCGGCTCGCCCGGCAGTCCGTGCACGCCCACCGGGCGGTCTGGCGCAACGAGGAGACCATCATCGCGCGCGACGGTGCGGGCAAGGTATCGATGTTCGCCAACTTCTTCGACCAGACCGTGTTCACCGCCCCCGAGGTGCGGGACCTGCTGGCCGACACCGGATTCGAGGTGGTCGCCGAGTACGGCGGCTTCCGCAAGGAGCCGGGGCCGCGCATCGGCCGCGGTCCGCTGCTGTTCGTCGCCCGCGCCGCCGGCGCCGTCCAGGAGGTCGCCGCGTGACCGCGCCCGTCATCACCGAGCCCGTCCTCCTCGCCGGCCCCGCCGCGCTGCTGGACGGCGGCCCCGCCGCCGACCTCCAGGTCGCCAACCTCGGCGCGGCCCTGGTCCGGGCCGCGGCGCGGCCCGACGCCGGCCGGATCCACTTCGTCCAGCCGGACGGCGGCGACCACAGCATCTCCTACCCGGAGCTGCTGGACGCCGCCCGGCGGATCCTCACCGGCCTGCGGGCCGGCGGGGCCCGCCCCGGCGACCGGGTGCTGCTCCAGGTGCGGGCGGAGCCCGACCTGCTGGCCGCCTTCTGGGCCGCCGTCCTCGGCGGGTTCGTCCCGATCCCCGTCCCGGCGGGCAAGGCCGACGCCCCCGACGCCGCCGCCCAGCAGCTGGAGTGGATCTGGGCCGGCTACGAGCGTCCCTGGGTGGTGGCCGGCGACGACGGCCCGCCGCCGCCCGCCGCGATGACCGAGGCCGGCTCGTGGCTCGGCCGGACGGGCGAGCTGCGCGGGCAGGCCCCCGCCGAGGAGTTCCACCCGGCCGCCGCCGACGACCTGGCGGTGCTGCTGCTCACCTCCGGCAGTACGGGCGTCCCCAAGGCGGTGGCCCTGACCCACCGCAACATCCTGGCCCGCTCCGCCGCGACGGCGGCCGTCCGCGGCCTCGACGCGGCGACCCGCTCGTTCAACTGGATGCCGCTGGACCACATCGGCGGCCTGGTGATGTTCCACGCCCGCGACGTGCTGGTCGGCTGCACCCAGGTGCACGCCAGGACGGCGTGGATCCTGGAGGACCCGACCCGCTGGTTCGACCAGATCTCCCGGCACCGGGCCGACACCACCTGGGCGCCCAACTTCGCCTTCGCACTGGTGAACGACCGGGCCGCGGCGATAGCCGGGCAGGACTGGGACCTCACGAGCCTGCGCTACATCATGAACGGCGGCGAGTCGGTCAAGGCCCGGGTGATCACCCGGTTCCTGGACCTGCTGGCGCCCTTCGGGCTGCCGCGGACGTCGATGCACCCCGGCTGGGGCATGTCGGAGACCTCGGCGGGCGTGGTGGACACCGTCTTCGACCCCGAGACCATGGGGGACGAGCGCTTCGTGCCGGTCGGCCGCCCGCACCCCGGGGTGTCCGTCCGGATCGTCGACGAGCACGACGAGCCGCTGCCGGTCGGCGTGGTCGGCCGGCTCCAGGTCACCGGCGCACCGGTGTTCTCCGGCTACTACCGCAACCCCGAGCAGAACGCGAAGTCCTTCACCGCCGACGGCTGGTTCCGCTCCGGCGACCTGGCGGTCGTCGAGGACGGCGTCCTGACCGTCACCGGCCGGGTGGACGACCTGATCGTGGTCAACGGCGCCGAGTACCACGGCCACGAGATCGAGGCCGCGGTCGAGGAACTCGCCTTCGTGGAGCCGTCCTACACCGTGGTCACGCCGGCCACCGTGCCGGGCGGGACGCGCGAGGAGCTGGTGGTGTTCTTCCACCCGCGCGGCGCGACCCCGGCGGCCGAGGCGGCCGGGCGGATCCGCGAGCTGGTCGGGGCCCGCTACGGGCTGGAGATCGGCCAGGTGGTGACGCTCGCCAAGGCGGACATCCCGAAGACCGGCATCGGCAAGCTGCGCCGGGCCGAGCTGCGCAAGGGCCACGAGCGTCGCGGGGCACAGGCCGCGAACGGCGCCTGACCGCTGGTGCGGGGCAGTTCGACGGCCCCCGGCAAGAGTGTTCCCGCCGGGGGCCGTTGGCCGTACAATGTAGTTGGCATGAATGCTTCAACTGTCGGGGGTCACCTCGGTTCGCTCAGTGCCGGGCTCGGCCGCAGTGCACCGGCCGGGGCCTCCGGGCGGCGCCGGGCCGGGTGCCGCGGGTGCTCCCGTGCGGTCAGCTCCCGGTGCGCGTGGTCGGCCAGGGCGACGATCCGCTCGGCCATCGGCCGCAGCCGCTCACCGCTGTCGGTGAGCGCGATCCGGCGGCCCTGACGGTCGAACAGGGCGACCCCGAGCGAGGCCTCCAGATGCTGGATCTGGGCGGTGACACTGGACTGCGCGTAGTTCAGGTTCCTTGCGGCTCTGGTGAAACTCAGCTCACTCGATACCTCTAGGAACGACCGGAGGTGCTGTAGTTCCATCACGCCCCCTCTGGACGGTGCGCCGGAACAGGCCGCGTGCGCTGACCTGTGGTTCGGGGATCCGGCCCGCCGAAGCGTGCGGACAGTCGGTTCCCCCCTGCTTTCTGACTGTGCGGTACCACGGCCGGATCACCCGGCGGCGCCGGCGGGTGCGGGCGTCCTCGCCGCCGCCTCGGCGGTCACGGCGGTGGCGGCCGCAGTGGCCCGCCCCGGCAGCCACCGCAGGGCGACGACCGCCGCGAGCAGGGCGACCGCGGCGGTGAGCGCCATCGTGACGTGCATGCTGTCCTGGTAGGCGGCGACCGCCTGCCCGGCCAGCCGGGGGGCCGACCCGGGCGCTGCCTCCAGCGCCCGGAACGCCCCGCCGATCGACCCGGCGGCCTGCTCGCGCAGCCCGGCCGGCAGGGCGTCGACCGCGTCACCGAGCGAGGAGCGGTAGACCGACGTCAGCACGCTGCCGACGGCCGCGACCCCCAGCGCGGTGGCCACCTGGCGGACGGTCTGCGAGACCGCCTGCCCGGCGCCCGCCTTCTCCGGCGGCACCACCGACATCAGCGCCGCCGTGCCGGGCGCCATGATGCTCCCGAAGCCCAGCCCGAACAGGAGTTGGAGCCCGGCCAGGACGAGTACCGGGGTGTCCGGCTCCGCCGCCAGGTACCCGAGGAAGGTCAGGGCCATCGCCGTCGCGCCGCCCGCCACCACGTTGCGCACGCCGAAGCGGGCCGCCAGGACGACGCTGCGGTTGGCGAGGAACACCGAGCCGGCCGCCATCGGGACCATCAGCAGGCCGGACTCCATCGGCGAGTAGCCGTGCACCAGCTGGAAGTAGAAGGTCAGGACGAACAGGGCGCCCATCATCGCGAAGAAGGCCAGCGCGATCGATCCCGTCCCGGCGGAGAACCGGGCACTGCGGAACAGCCCGACGTCCAGCGCGGGCGCCGCGATCCGGCGCTCCACCACGACCAGCAGACCGAGCAGGGCGATGCCGAGCACGACCGGCACGACGGCCCCGGCGGACAGCCAGTCGCCGCGCTCGCCGCCCGTGATGACGCCGAACACCAGCGCGCCGATCGCGAGCACCGAGACGACCACGCCGGCCGGGTCGAACCTGCTGTTCGCCGGGTTCCTGGACTCGGGCACCAGCCGGCCGATCAGCAGCACGCTCCCGATCACCAGCGGCACGTTGACCAGGAAGATCGAGCCCCACCAGAACCGGCCGAGCAGCAGCCCCCCGGTGATCGGGCCCACCGCGATCGCCACCCCGGCGGCGGTGGCCCAGGCGCCGATCGCCCTCGCCCGCTCCTGCGCCGGGAAGATGTTGATGATGATCGCCAGGGTGGTGGTCGGGATGACGGCGGCGCCCACCCCCATCAGGGCCCGCGCGGCGATCAGCTCACCGGCCGAGCCGGCGAAGGCCGCGAGCAGCGAGGCCCCGCCGAACACCAGCAGGCCGGCGGTCAGCGTCCTGCGCCGGCCGAAGCGGTCGGCGCTCACACCACCGGTGAACAGAAAGGCGGCGAACGCGACGATGTACGAGTCGAGGCACCACTGGAGATCGGCGTTGCTGGCCCCGAGGTCGTGCTGGATCGTGCGCAGTGCCACATTCATGATGGTGTTGTCCATGACCGCGACGATCAGCACGGCCGAGAGTACGGCCAGTGCCGGCCGGCGTCGCCGGTGGACCGGTCCGGATGTCGTCACCACTCTTTCCCCTCCGTGGTTCTCGGGAGCTCCGGGGCACGCGTCGTCTGCGGCGCTGCGCCCGGTGCGTGCCTGGTCACAGCCCCGGGTGAGCCGGTGGCGACCGGCTCTCCCGCCCGGCGGGAACCGGACGGCCCAAAGCTGCCGGAATCGTCCCGGGTATTTCCGGACCGGTTCTCCGATATGCTCCGCCGAATTACGGGCGGGCGAGTGGTGGAATTCTGAAGAATCATCCCCGTGCACCTTCCGGGACGGCGGCCCACGACCTCGGACCGCTGAACCTTTGAGAGGCCTGCTCGACAAATATGGCACGATCACGCTTTGATGTCAGGGTCGGCCGGTGTCCCCAAAGGGGTATTCGGTATTCCTTCGTTAAGTACACGGCAGGGTGTCCCGGAGGTGGGGCGCGGGCCCGCCGCGGGCTGCTGACGGGCCTGCTGGCCAGTGCCTTCGCCCGGCCCGCGGCCCGTCCGGGCCGACGGCGGCCGGGGCGGCACCGGCCCGGGCCCGGCGGCGGGCGCGGCGGCCGCGGCGCCCGTCCGTATGCTCCCAAAGTGAGAGCGTGCCACTTTCGGGTAAGGCCGGGCATGCGCCGGAGGACGCCTTTCTACCGCCCCGGCCGGCGGGCTACATTCGACCTGGATTCGGGAGGCCGGACCACGACGGAGGAGCTGAACCACCTTGCCCGCGCTGACGCTGAGCAATGACCTGAAGCATCGGATCCGCGAGATCGTGGCGGACGTGCTGGAGATCGGGGCGGAGGAGCTGACGGAGTCCAGCGGCTTCGAGGAGACCTACAACGCCGACTCCATCGTCGTCATCGAGATCCTGGCCCGGTTCGAGCGCCACCTCGGCGTCGTCGTCCGCCAGGACGAGGTGGAAGGGCTCACCAACCTCGGTGCGGCCTACGAGATCGTGGCCCGGAAGCTGGCCGACCGCGCCTGAGCCGACCGCTTCGCCCGGCCGGGCGGGCCCCGGCCGGGATGCCGGGCGGCGCCGCCCGGACCGTCAGCCGGCCTGGTCGGACGCCGCAGCCGCCTTGTTGACCGCGTCGATGCGCGAGACGGCGTCCAGCTTGCCGAAGATGTTGCGCATGTGGCGCTTCACGGTGCCCTCGGTGATCCCGAGCCGGGTGGCGATCTGCCGGTTGCTCAGCGCCTTGGCGACCAGCGCCAGGACTTCCAGCTCGCGGGGCGAGAGCACGCCGGGCGCGGCCGCCCTGGGGGGCTCCGGCGCGGTCAGGCCCTCGCGCGGGACGGAGACCAGGACGCTGCGGCTCATGGTGCCCTGCTGGACGACGCTGCGGATCGCCGCGATCAGCGTCGGCAGGTTCACGCTCTTGTGCAGGTAGCCGCTCACCCCGGCCGCCAGCAACTGCCGTACGGTCTCCGACTCGTCGGACATGCTGACGATGATCACGTGGATGCCGGGGCAGTTCTCCAGCAGCAGCTGCACGGTGGTCGGCGCGTGGTGGCCGGGCATCTCGACGTCGAGGAGGACCACCTGCGGCCGGTGCTGGACGGCCAGCCGGACGGCGGACTCGCCACTGTTGGCCTCGGCCACCACCGCGAGCCCCGGGTCGGTCACCAGGGCGTCCCGGAGCGCCTCGCGCAGCAGGGTGTGGTCGTCGACCAGGAGGACGCGGATCTGCTCAGCCACGGTTCGTCTCCGTCAGTGGGACGGCGATGGACACCCGGGTGCCCTGCTGCGGCACGGTGGTGATGGTGAGGGTCCCGCCCACCGACCTGGTCCGCTCGCGCATCGAGGCGAGCCCGTTGCACGACTTGCTGCGGTTCACCGCGTCGAGGTCGAAGCCGCTGCCGTCGTCCACCACTTCGGCCCGGACCTCGTGGCCGGAAATGTCCACGTCCACCGTCACGTTCTTCGCCCGGGAGTGGGTGAAGACATTGCGAAGGCACTCCCGGAGCACCAGGAACAGCTCGTCGACGATTTCCGCCGCGGCCTGCGTTTCCGCCCCCCGGACCTGCACCCGGACGGCCGGCTCGTCCAGTCGCAGCGATTGGGCGAATCCGATCAGGGCAATCTCCAGGGCCTGTCCGGAGCCCCCGCTGCGGCGCAATTCGGTAATCATGTCGCGGGCGTGCAGCAATGTCTCGGCGAGGGCTTCCTGAGCCATCATGATCGGCCTTTGCGGGCGGTGCGGCGACTCGCACTCGCAGGCGCAGCCCGGTGAGAACAGGTGCACCTCCAGCTGGCGCATGGCCAGGCTGATCCCGTTGCCGACCCGGTCGTGGACGTCGCGGGCGAGCCGGGTGCGGGCGGCGGCATTGGTCTCCCGGACCCGGCCGAAGAGGTAGGCGTCGTAGCCGATCGCGCCGGCCTCCAGGCGGGCGTCGAGGCCGCGTTGGAGGGACATCGCGCCCAACTGGATCACCTTGAGGCTCTCGGGGGCGTCCCGGGCGACCACGAGCAGCTCCTCCAGGGTCGTCTCGAACAGGACGGAGGCGGCCCGGGTGGAGTACACCGGGTGGATGCCCCGTCCGACCCGGTGCGCCGCGAGCCGGCGGGCCGACAGCGCGACCGTCTCGTTCACCTGCACGCGTCCGGTCCGCAGGCTGTACGCGCAGTCGGAGAGGATCCATTCGGCCTGCTGACGGCAGCTCCGCCAGGACACCGGGTCGGCGCCGAGCGGATTCTGCTGGGCAATCAGCCGGGCCCGGTATCGCTCGACCGTCTCGGGTATGCGGCCGGAGAACTCCTCGGCTGCGGTGTCGAGGCCGTGATTGTCGGCACCGGCCCCCCGGCGGGGTTCGAAATCATCCGAAACAGGTATCACCGGACCTCACCCCGCCCTCGTCGAAACCGGCTCAATTCGCGCCGGGATCGAACAGGGGCTTCCCCTTCCCCCACCGATCGCCGTTGCGGATTGTAGGGGAATGTGGACGTTGGTGTGAAGGTGACCACGTGCTGGACCGGTGCCGCCGGCCGCCGGGCGGGCATTCTCTCCGGCATGTTACGGCGGGCGATCGGACATTAGCCGGAATGCGCCGTCACCCGGTCACCACCAGTACGTGGGGTAACGAGGCGTCCGCCCACTGCGGCCCGCGAGGATTCCGACGAGCACCAGGACGACGGTGGCGAGGGCGAGCAGCGCCAGGAACCGGACGGCGGGCGGCTGGGTGAGGACCACGATCACCGAGGTCGCCGCGGCCGGCGAGTGCGGTGTGCGGGTGACGCCCATCGCGCCGATGGCCAGCCCGCCGGCGGCCGCCGCCGTCCACAGGGAGCCGCCGCCGACGGCGAGTGCGGCGAATCCGACCAGCGCGGAGACCAGTTGGCCGCCGATGACGTTCCGCGGCTGGGCGAGCGGGAGGGCCGGCGCGGCCAGCACGAGGGCGGCGCTGGCGGCCAGCGGCGGGATCAGCACGGGCATGGCGAGCAGCTTCCCGATCGCCACCAGCAGGACCAGTCCGGCCACGCCGGCGGTGGTGGCGACGGCGATGGCGGGGGCCGGCGGGCGGGCCGGGGCCTTGCTCCTGAACCGGGCCGTGCGGCCGGGCGGCGGCGCGGCGGCGGCGGGTGCGGGGGCGTCGGAGGGGGCGGTGGCGGTGGTGCCGGGGGTTTTGGACATGACATTCCCTGCGTCGGGGACCTGACCCGGCACAAGGTAATGGATAGAGCGATATCCACGCATTAGCAATCTGCGCACGGGCCGTGCCGGTGAAGCGCCCCGCGCGCGGCATGATGGAGCGATGGACGGCGGCAGGGTGGACTCGCGGGCGTGGTCGGCGGCGGACGGGCTGCCGCTCACCGGAGAGCCGCCGGCCCTGGACCTCGTCAACACCACCTTCGTCCGCGGCGGCGCCCGGGGCGTGCTGGTGGACGCGCTGCGCACCCCGGGCGACCTCGACCACTGGCTCACGGCCCACGCCCCGCTGCTCGGCCCGGCGCTGCGGGCCGGACTGCCCCAGGACACCGCCACCCCGACCCACCTGGCGCACTTCCGCGAACTGCGCCGGGCGCTGCGGGAGATCGCCGCGGCCCACACCGGTGGCACGGTGCCCGGCGCCGGCGCGGTCGGGCTGGTCAACGCGTCGGCCCGGCTGGCCGGCTCCTGGCAGGAGCTGGATCCGGCGGCCGGTGCGCCGCTCCGGGCGGTCACCCGCCGGGTCGAGCCGGACCCGCGGCTGGCCGCGCTCGGCGAACTGGCGGCGTCCGGGATCGCGCTCTTCACGGGCGAGGCGGCCGGCCTGGTCCGGGCCTGCCCGGCGCCCGGCTGCATCCTCTACTTCGTCCGGAGCCACGGGCGGCGGGAGTGGTGCACGGCCACCTGCGGCAACCGCGTCCGGGTGGCCCGGCACAGCCGGCGGCAGAAGGACGGCCCGGCCCGGCCGTAGCGGCCCCGCGGCACCCTGCGACGCCCCGCGACACCCTCGGCGGGCAGGTGCGTCCGGAAAACCTAACCCCTTCGATGCCTGTGAAGGGTTGAACTTTTCTGTCTAACCACTACTCTCACTAGTAACGGTTAGTCCGGGAGTGGCCCGGACCCCTCGTCACGGAGGTCCTCGATGACGCAGTCCAGTGGCCCGAAGACGCTGCAGGCCGGGCATGTCGGCCTCAACGTCACCGATCTCGACCGCTCGCTCGACTTCTACCGCCAGGTCTTCGGCTTCGAGACCCAGGGACAGGGCAGCGAGGACGGCCGGCACTGGGCCTTCCTCGGCCGCGACGGCCGGCTGCTGGTCACCCTCTGGCAGCAGAGCGAGGGCACCTTCCCCGCCGCCCTGCCCGGGCTGCACCACCTCTCCTTCGAGGTCGAGACGATCGAGGAGGTCCGCGCGGCCGAGGACACCCTGCGCGGCCTTTCGGCCGGCTTCGCCCACGAGGGCGTCGTCCCGCACCGCGAGGGCGCCTCGTCCGGCGGGATCTTCTTCACCGACCCCGACGGCATCCGGCTGGAGATCTACACCGCCACCGGCGCGGACAACGCACCCGCTCCCAGCGGAGCCGCCCCCACCTGCGGCTTCTTCTAGCCCACCAGCCCACGGAAGGGGCAGGCAGATGACGGCGACCGACTACCACCGCGGTGAGCGCACCGCGCAGGACCGGGCGGGTCAGCTCGACCACGCACGCCGTTCCGGCCGGGCCATCCGGGGGGAGATGCCGGACAAGGCCCGGGAGTTCCTCGTCGCGCAGCCGATGCTGGTGGTCGGCGCGGCCGACGGGCGGGGCCGGATCTGGGCGTCGCTGCTCACCGGGGAGCCCGGCTTCGTCCGCGCGCCGGAGCCGTCCGCCGTGACGGTCGCCGCCCGGCCGGTACCGGGGGACCCGCTCGCCGAGGTGCTGGGCGCGGCCGCCGCCCGGCCGGTCCGGGTCGGCATGATCGCCATCGAACCGGCCAGCCGGCGGCGGATGCGGATGAACGGCAGGGCCGCACCCGGCGACGCGGGGCTGCGGGTCGAACTCGACCAGGTGTACGCGAACTGCCCGAAGTACATCCAGCAGCGCGAACCGTACGTCGCCGCGCCGCGCCCGCCGGCCGCCCCCGTCCGCGGCACGGCGCTCACCGCCGCGCAGCAGGACCGGATCCGGCGCGCCGACACCTTCTTCGTCGCGACGGCCGACGAGGAGGGCAACACCGACGCCTCGCACCGGGGCGGCAACCGCGGCTTCGTCGAGGTGCTCTCGCCGACCCGGCTGCGCTGGCCCGACTACGCGGGCAACGCCATGTTCAACACGCTCGGCAACATCGAGGTCAACCCGGCCGTCGGACTGCTCGTCCCGGACTGGTCCACCGGCGGCACCCTCCAGCTCACCGGAACCGCCCGGGTCGACTGGGACGCGGAGCACGCCGCCGCCGTGCCCGGCGCCGAGCGGCTGGTCGAGTTCACCGTGACCGAGGTCGTCGAGATCGTGGACGCCACCCCGCACCGGTGGACGGCGCCGGTGTTCTCCCGCTTCAACCCCTCGCTCACGGAATCCACCGCCGCCGGTGTCGATGGGGGCGCCTCCCGTTCGACGCCCGGGTAGAGGCCGGTGTCAGGCCGGGCGCACCCGCCCGGACGCCCGGCACTCACCGGGAACCGGAGGAGACGGTCATGCGGTTCAGGCGTCGCGCTCGGCGGCGCGGGCGGCCCGCGAGCAGCACGGGCGGCCCTGAGGCCCGCGGTCCGGTGAACTCCCCGCCCACCGCCGCACCCTGCCGGGGCTTCGGTGGGCTCCCCGGAAAGGGGAGGTCACCGCCTCAACATAACAAACCGCATGGTTGGTTTGTCAATGCCCGAGGTGTCTCCGGGGCGTGCCGGGGGCGACTCAGCGCAGCAGTCGCCGCTCCTTGGCCGCCGCGACCGCGCCGGCCCGGGTGTCCACGCCCAACTTCTCGTAGATCCGCCCGAGGTGGGTCTTCACGGTGGCCTCGCTGATGAACAGCGCGCGGGCGATCTCGCGGTTGCCCACCCCCCGGGCGAGCTGGGCCAGGATCTCCTGCTCCCGTTCGGTCAACTGCGGTGCGGGCGAGCGCATCTGGGCCATCACCCGGGAGGCGACCGGAGGCGACAGCGTGGTGCGGCCCTGCGCGGCGGCGTGCACCGCCGCGAACAGCTCCTCGGGCCGCTCGGCCTTGAGCAGGTAGCCGGTCGCGCCGGCGCCGATCGCGCGGGTGATGTCGGCGTCGGTGTCGTAGGTGGTGAGGACGAGCACGTGCGGCGCGCCGGGGGAGCCGCTGATCCGCCGGGTCGCCTCCACCCCGTCGATCCCGTCGCCCAGTTGGAGGTCCATCAGGACGACCTGCGGCTCCAGCCGGGCCGCCAGCGCGACGGCCTCCTCGCCGCTGCTGGCCTCGCCGACCACCTCGATGTCGCCGGCGCTGGCGAGCAGGGCGAGCAGTCCGGCGCGCACCACGGCGTGGTCGTCGCAGACCAGCAGGCGGACGGGCGGACCGGGGTGCGGCGTCACGGGGCCTCCAGGGGGATCGCGGCGGACAGCACGGTGCCTTCGCCGGGGGTGCTCTCGATGGTCAGGGTGCCGCCGAGCTGGCGCAGCCGGGCGCGCATCGCGGGGAGTCCGTGCCCCCGGCCCGTCCCGCCGCCCGCGTCCGGGTCGCGCCCGGCGGGGGTGAAGCCCAGGCCGTCGTCGGCGATGTCCAGCACCGCCTGGTCGCCCAGGTACGAGAGGGTGATCGCGGCGGCCGAGGCGTCGGCGTGCTCGCGCACGTTGGCCAGCGCGCCCTGCGCGATCCGCAGCAGCGCGGCCTGGGCGGCGGCCGGCAGCGGGACGGGCGTGCCGTCCAGATGGAAGCGGACGGGCAGGCCGCTCTCCGCGGACTCCCGGTCGGCGAGGGCCCGCAGCGCGTGCTCCAGGGTGCGGCCGTCGGCGAGCTCGGCGGGGGCGAGGTCGTGGACGAATCGGCGCGCCTCGGCGAGGTTGCGGGCGGCCACCGCGCCCGCCGTGCGGACGTGGGCGCGGGCGGTCGACGGGTCGGCGTCCCAGGTGCGGTCGGCGGCCTGGAGCAGCATCCGCTGGCTGGACAGGCCCTGGGCGAGGGTGTCGTGGATCTCCATCGCGAGCCGTTCGCGTTCGGCCAGCGTGCCTTCGCGCCGTTCGGTGGCGGCGAGTTCGCGCCGGGTGCGGACCAGGTCGTCGATCAGCGCCTGCTGCCGGGCCGACTGCCGTTCCATGTACAGGAAGACGGCGCCGGCCAGCGCGGCCACGGCGGGCGGCACGAGCAGCGCGATCGGGTCGAGGCCGTGGGCGAGCCGGGCCTGCGCCACCACGACCAGCGCGGTGAGCGCCGCCACCAGCGGGATCGCGGCGCGGGCCGGCAGCGCCCGCAGCGCGGTGTAGACGAGCGGGACGGCGCACCACGCGAAGCTCGGCGCCAGCAGGACCAGCACCACCCAGAGGCCGACCACCACCGCCAGCGGGCCGAGGGCCCGGCCGGCCCCGGTCCGCAGCAGCCGTGAACCGGTCAGCTGGGCGGCGGCCAGGGCGCCGCTCAGGCCGAGCACCCAGGGCACCGCCGGGTTGCCCGGGTGGTGTGTCAGGTAGCGGGCGAGCGAGGCGGCGAGCAGCAGCAGGAAGGCGGAGTCCAGCACTGCGGCCAGCCGGCCCGCGTCCGGGTCGGCGGTGGGGCGGCTGAGGTCCTGCACCGGTGCTCCTCGTCCTGGGGTGCTTCGCTGGTACGGCTCTGACCTGCGCCGATATCACTATCCTGACCCGCCCGGTCCACCGCGGCATCAACCGATCGGCTGACCCTGCCGTCCTCCATCATGCCTCCGGGCCGGGGCCGGACCGCCGACCCGGCGCGGCCGGTTCCGGGCCGAGGATCGAAGCAGAGCGATCGGGGCAGAGCAGGAGCCGCACGGCTCCGGCCCCGGCCGATGAGGAAGCCGGACATGAAGAAGACCAGCATGCGCACCCGGGTACTGACCGGCGCCGTCGCCGCCGCCGCGCTCGGTGCGGGCACCTTCGGCGCGGTCTCCGCCAGTGCCGACACGGCCGGCACCCCCGCCGTGCAGGCCGCGGACAAGGCCGACACCCGGGACAAGAACCTCGTCCAGACCACCGGGCTGACCATCGAGGCCGCGACCCGGGCCGCGCAGGCCGCCCTGGACGCCGCCGAGAAGGGCGGCCAGCACGTCTCGGTCGCGGTGGTCGACCGTGACGGCATCACCCGGGTCCTGCTGAAGGGCGACGGCGCGGGCCCGCAGTCCGCCGAGTCGGCCGGGCGCAAGGCGTTCACCGCCGTCTCCTGGAACGCGCCGACCTCCGAGCTGGTGAAGCGCCTCGCGCAGGCCCCCAACCTGAAGGACATCCCCGGCACGCTGTTCCTCGGCGGCGGCGCCCCGGTGCAGGCCAAGGGCGCGCCGATCGCGGCGATCGGCGTCGCGGGCGCCCCGAGCGGCGACCTGGACGAGCAGTTCGCCCAGGCCGGCGTGGCGGCCCTCGGCAAGTAGACCGTGCCGCGCCCCGGCGCCCGTACGCCCCGTCAGCGGCATGTCGTACGGGCGTACGGGCCCGCCGGTCCAGCAGGATGGGGCGCATGGCACTGATGACCGAGCCCGAGTGGCGCGCATTCCTCACCACCGGCACCCGCACCGCGAAGGTGGCCACCACCCGGGCCGACGGGCGCCCGCACGTCGCACCGGTGTGGTTCCTGCTGGACGGCGACGAGATCGTCTTCAACACCGGCCGCGACACCGTCAAGGGCCGCACGCTGGCCCGCGACGGCCGGGTGATGCTCTGCGTGGACGACGACCGGCCGCCGTTCTCCTTCGTCCTCGTCCAGGGCACCGCGACCCTCGGCGAGGACCTGCCCGAGGTACGCGCCTGGGCCACCCGGATCGCCGCCCGCTACATGGGTGAGGAGCTCGCCGAGCAGTACGGCGCGCGCAACGGCGTACCGGGCGAGCTGCTGGTACGGGTGCGGATCGAGAAGGTCACGGCGGAGCACGGCGTCGCGCACTGAGTCCCCGCCGTTGTCGGTGCCGCGTGGCAGGCTTCGGGGCATGACGCCGTGGACCCTCACCGACATCGAACGCGCGATCCGCTCCTCCTGGGGAGTCGACACCTGTGCGCCCGAGGACTTGGGCCGCTGGCATCCGGGCAACCCGGCCCGCGGGCAGTGCGGCGTGGTCGCGATGGTGCTGAACGACCTGCTCGGCGGTGAACTGATGATGGGCGAGGTGCACGTCGACGGCGTGCGGACGGACCTGCACTGGTGGAACCGCTTCGGCCCCGGCGTCGAGATCGACCTGACCCGTGAGCAGTTCGACCCGTGCGAGCGGGTCGGCCCCGGCCGCCCGGTGGCCCGCCCCGGGCGGCCGGGCCGCCTCCAGGCGGAGTACGAACTGCTCCGCGGGCGGGTGCTCGCCGCGCTGACGGCCGCAGTCCCCGCCCGGGAGCCCGTGGCCCACTAGGGTCGGAGACCGGTGTTCGGACCAACCGGTGGGAGTGAGCGATGACCGCGATGGACGTCGGATTCGTCGGCCTCGGCGCGATGGGCCGGGGGATGGCCGGCAGCCTGCTGGCGGCGGGCCACCGGGTGCGGGTGTGGAACCGCTCGCCCGGGGCGGTCGGGGAGCTGGTGGCCCAGGGCGCCACGGCCGCCGCCGGGCTGCCGGACGCCTTCGCCGCCGACTTCGTCGTCTCGATGCTCGCCGACGACGCTGCGGTCGACGCGCTGCTCCTCGACCCGGCCCTGCTCGCCGGTGCCCGGGCCTCGGTGCACGTCAACATGGCGACGGTCTCGATCGGCCTCGCCGAACGGGCCACCGCGCTGCACGCCGAGCACGGCATCGGGTACGTGGCCGCGCCCGTCCTCGGCCGCCCGGGTGTCGCGGCCTCGGGCGAGCTGAACATCCTGGCCGCCGGCGAGGCGGCGGCGCTGGCGCAGGTCGAACCGCTGCTCACCGCGATGGGCCGCCGCACCTGGCACTTCGGTGACCGCCCGGCCCAGGCCGCCACCGCGAAGATCAGCACCAACTTCCTGCTGGCCTGCGCCATCGAGTCGCTCGCCGAGGCGTGCAGCCTGGCCGACGCCAACGGGGTGCGGCCCACCGACCTGGTCGAGATGCTGACCGGCACGCTGTTCCCCGGCCCGGTCTACTCCGGCTACGGCTCGATGGTCGCCGAACGCCGGTACGAGCCCGCCGGGTTCCGGCTGCCGCTCGGCCTGAAGGACGTCGGCCTCGCCCTCACGGCCGGCGCCGGGGCGAACGTCCCGCTGCCGTTCGGCAGCGTGCTGCGGGACGCCTTCCTGGACGCCCTCGCGCACGGGGACGGCGACAAGGACTGGGCGGCCGTGGCGGCCGTCGCCCGCCGCCGGGCGGGTCTGCCCGCCTGATTCCGGACGCGCCCGCTCCGCATCGCCGTTGACGCCCGCTCCTTCCGCAGGGTTCACGGGCGGGCGCCGGGGAGTCGATTTCCGGCCAGGGTGCCGGGCCCGGCGAGACCTTCCGGCAGGAATCGGGTTTAGCCGAGCATCGTCACAAAAGCCCCTTGAGGCGACAGAGTTGGGCTAATCGGACGTCGGATCGGCCGCGGATGGACACAAGATGGTGACCGGCTACCATGCCGGCCGGATCTTTCGGTATCGTCCGTCGAACCTTCAGCTTCGCGGGGGCTCTGCCGTCAGACGGTCGGGCCGAGCCGCGCCTCCGGGTCCGTACCCGGACTTCTCCGTGAGGTCTCCTTGTCCATACGCCGCAGTTTTGCCCTTGCCGGTGCCGTCGCGCTGGCGTCCTCCATCGTGCTGGGCGGCGCCCAGGGCGCGCTCGCCATCGGCATCGCAGCCGCCCCCGCCGCGGCCCCTGCCGCGGGCGACAAGGCGGTGCACCAGAACCTCGACCTGTCCGTCAGCGGTGTGCCGGACGAGTTCTTCGCCGGTGGCGACGCCCGCGAGTTCGCGTTCAAGATCGACAACTCGACCGCGCACGACTTCTTCCTCTACCCGCTGCTCAAGCTCAAGAGCAACGACGGCAAGCTGCGCGCGAAGGACTTCAAGGTCGAGTACCAGCTCCCGGGTGCGACCACCTGGAGCACCGGTACCAGCGTGCCGGGCGCCGACGGTGACGACGACGCCGCGCTGATCCTGCTCGGTGACGACGCCGTCGAGGAGACCAGCGCGATCACCGTCAAGCGGTCCACCGCCGCCACCATCAAGGTGCGGCTCTCCTTCACCAGCGGCTCGCCGCTGGGCAAGGCCGGCGTCGTCCCCGTCGCGTTCTTCGTGCAGCTCGACGACAAGACCGGCGAGCAGATCGGCAACGGCGAGTTCTCCTGCGACGGCATCAAGGGTGCGGCCTTCCACATCCGCGCCCCGAAGCCGAAGCCGTCCGAGTCGCCCAAGCCGTCCGAGTCGCCGAAGCCGAGCCCGTCCGCGTCGGTGACGCCCACGAAGACGCCGACCGCGAGCGCCTCCCCCTCCGCGACCGTCTCGCCGTCCGCCACGGTGAAGCCGTCGGAGACCGCCACGCCGTCGGAGAGCGCCTCGCCGTCCGCCACGGTGAAGCCGTCGGAGACGGCCGCGCCGTCCGAGACCGCGTCGCCGTCCGCCACCGCCACGGAGAGCAAGCCGGCCACGGCCGCGCCCTCCGCCAGCACCCCCGCGCCCGCCGTGAGCAGCACCAGCGCCGCCCAGCTGCCGATCGACTTCCCGGTCGCGGTCCCGACCGCCAAGCTGCCGGCCATCACCCCCGCGGTGATCGCCAAGGCCACCGTCGTCTCGGACGCCGCCAAGGGCAAGGACCTCGCGCAGACCGGTGGCGGCAGTGACAGCACGCCGATCGCCATCGGCGGCGCCGCCGTCCTGGCCGCCGGTGTCGGCACCCTCGTGGTGCTCCGCCGTCGCAAGGGTGCCCAGCAGGGCTGAACGCCCCGTGGGCCGGTGCAGCGGCCGTGAGCCGGCCGCACCGGCCCCGTGGACGCCTGGATGAAGCCCGGCCCGGGCTCCACGAACCCCCCGTACGCCGCTCGACCGAGCGGAGTACGGGGGGTTCCGCGTACCCGGTGGTGCACCTGGGCGGGCTCCGGCGAGCGCCGCCGCCCCGGCGCTCAGACCGCGGCCAGCTCCCGGGCGTCGTCCGGCACGGCGGGCAGGCCGGGGGCCGCGCGGCCGAACAGCACCGGCAGCAGCGCCAGCCCGGCCAGCGCACCGGCCAGCTGGGCGAGCACGAAGCCGGGCACCGAGCCGGGCGCGATCCCGGCGCCGCTGTCGGTGAAGACCCGTCCGAGGGTCACCGCCGGGTTGGCGAAGCTCCCGGAGGGCGTCGCCCAGCAGGCCGCACCGATCCAGCCGCCCACGGCCACCGGGACGAACCCGCCGCGCCCGCACCGCACCAGCCCGCACACCAGCAGGACCAGCACGCCGGTGGCCACCGCCTCGGCCAGCCAGAGGTGCGCGCCGTCCCGGCCCTGCACGGAGACCCGCAGGACCGGCCGCTGGAACATCAGGTTCGCCAGCCCCGTCCCGGCGACCGCCCCGGCCGACTGCGCGGCGGCGTACGCCAGGGTCGCCCGGGCGCCCGGGCCGGCCGCCCCGCGCCGGCCCGTCCACCAGGCGGCAGCCGAGACCAGCGGGTTGAAGTGGCCGCCGGACACCGGGCCGAACACGGCGACGAGCACCCCCAGGGCCGCCGCGGACGCCGTGGCGTTCGCCAGGAACCGCACGCCGCCGTCCTGGCTGAGCCCGGCCGCCCGGATGCCGGAGCCGACCACGACGGCCGCGAGCAGGGCGGTGCCGACCGCCTCCGCGGCCAGACGTCGGGGCAGGGAAGGCGCAGTCGTGGTCATGGCCACATGGTCGCGGCCGCCGGCGGGCCGCGACAATTGGCCGGTCCGTCCAATGACGGCCCTCCCCGGGGCGTCCCGCTAGGAGGGTCGCACGGCGGTGTCCGCCCCGGGGGCCCGTGGTGCCCCGGGGCCACGGCCTTGACCCTCACGCTCGACCCTCGCGCTTGACCCTCACGCGACGTGAGGGCGCAGAGTGGGGGCAGCACGAAGGGAGCCACCCGCATGAGCACCGGAACCGGCCGTACGGTGGGCCAGGTCGCCAAGGTCGCCGCCGTGACCGTCCGCACCCTGCACCACTACGACGAGATCGGCCTGCTGTCACCGCAGGGCCGCACCGCGTCCGGCTACCGCCGCTACGCGGACGCCGACCTGGACCGGCTCCAGCAGATCCTGTTCTACCGCGAACTCGGGTTCCCCCTGGAGGAGATCGCGGCCGTCCTGGACGACGGCTCGGTGAGCCCGGCCGAACACCTGCGCCGCCGGCACGAGCTGCTGACCGCACGCATCGGGCACCTCCAGGAGCTGGCCGCGGCAGTCGAACGAGCCATGGAGGCACAGAAGATGGGCATTCAGCTGACACCCGAGGAGAAGTCCGAGGTGTTCGGCCCCGGCTACCGGGAGAGCTGGGAGGCCGAGGCCGAGCGGACCTGGGGCGAGGGCGACCCCTGGAAGGAGTCCCGCCGCCGGACCGGCGGCTACCGCAAGGAGGACTGGCAGCGGATCAAGGCCGAGGCCGGCGCCCTCGACGAGCGGATGGTCCAGGCCCTCGCCGGCGGCCTCGCCCCCGGCAGCGGCCGGGCGATGGATCTCGCCGAGGCCCACCGGCAGCACATCACCGAGCACTACTACCCCTGCGGCTACGAGATCCACCGCGGCCTCGCCGCGATGTACCTCGCCGACCCGCGCTTCACCGCCACCTACGAGCAGCTCGCCCCCGGACTCGCCCATTGGCTGCACGACGCGATCATCGCCAACGCCGGACGGGCCGCCTCCCGCTAGGGTTCAACGCCGGTACGGGAGCCAGCCCTGCTGCACCACCCGGACGCCGGCCTCGAACCGGCTGCGGGCGCCCCGTACCCGTCGGCCGCCTGCCATCCGGTCCAGAACCCGTTGTTGTAGCTGGCCGGGCAGGGACCGGGGGCCCGGAACCACTGCGCCGGGCTCACCGGACTCGGATCGGACCACGCGGACCCGTACCCCTCGGCGCCGGCTCCGGCAGCGAACTCCAGTGCCCGCGAGGAGGCCGTCGCGGGCATGCCGAACGGAGACGCCAGCTGGTGGCGATCGGCAACGACGGCAGGATCCACCACAACGCCCGCTTCGACAAGGGCTCCTGCCAGGGCCGGCGGCGTACCGGCCGGGGCTCGCAGAAGGCGGCGATCGCGGCGATGCCCAACGGTGACGGCCAGATCCTCCTCGCTCGCACCTGACCCTTCCACGAGGCACGCCGTCCTGCGCCGTCGCCCCGCCCGGATCCACCGGGCGGGGCAGCGGCGTCGAGCCGGGCCGGGTCGACGATTCCCGCCGGGACCCGCGACGCCGGTCGTCGGCCCGACGCGCGGGTCAGTACTCCTACGCGGCCCCGCGCCCGAAGGAACGCCGGTAGGCCGTCGGGGACGTCCGCATGGTGCGGCCGAAGTGGTGGCGGAAGGTGGCGGCGCTCTCGAAGCCGACGGCGGCGGCGATCTCCTCCACCGTGCCGTCGGGGGATTCGAGCAGGGGGAGGCTGGCGGCGATGCGCTGGGTGATGACCCAGCGCATCGGGGTGGTGCCGTTGCGGGCGGTGAAGTGGCGCAGGTAGGAGCGGTCGGACATCCGGGCGGCGCGGGCGAGCAGGGTGACGGTGAGCGGGGCCGGGAGGTGGTCCATCGCCCACTGCATGCTGCGCGCGATACCGTCGTCCGCCTCCTCCACGGGTTTGACGGCGGCCTCGATGAACTGGGCCTGGCCGCCGTCGCGGTGCGGCGGGACGACGAAGCGGCGGGCGACGCTGTTGGCCACCTTGGCTCCGTGGTCGCGCCGGACGAGGTGCAGGCACAGGTCGATGCCGGCGGCGCTGCCGGCGCTGGTCAGCACGTCGCCGCTGTCGACGTACAGGACGTCCGGGTCGACCTTCACCAACGGGTGTCGCTGCTGGAGGAGTTCGGCGTAGCGCCAGTGGGTGGTGGCCTCGCGGCCGTCCAGCAGTCCGGCGGCGGCGAGGGCGAACGCGCCCGAGCAGATCGAGACGATCCTGGCTCCGCGCTCGTGGGCGGTCCGCAGGGCGGCGACCAGTGCGGGGGAGACCTCGCCGCTGAAGGCGTTGGGTACGCCGGTGATGATGACGGTGTCGGCCGCGGCGAGGTCGTCCAGGCCGTGGTGGGCGGTGACGGAGAAGCCGCCGACAGCGTTCAGCGCGGTGCCGGGCCGGTCGGCGCAGACCTTGAGCCCGTACCAGGGGGCGGCCAGCAGGCCGCCGAGTTCGGGCCGGGCGAGGGCGAACACCTCGACCACCACGCCGAGTTCGAACGGCGCCATGCCGTCGAACGCGTACACGGCGATGTCGTGCACCGGTTCGGGCCGCCGCCCGATGGTGACGGCCGTGGGGCCGGACTTCTGCTGCTCGGCCACGG
Organism: Kitasatospora sp. NPDC057223; assembly: GCF_042669755.1. NCBI lineage: Bacteria > Bacillati > Actinomycetota > Actinomycetes > Kitasatosporales > Streptomycetaceae > Kitasatospora > Kitasatospora sp. NPDC057223. The sequence goes on from NZ_JBHUWW010000007.1 coordinate 100,636, forward strand.
GATCCCCTTGATCGGACGGCTGGCGGGATGTCGACGAGTGTAGTCGTCAGCGCCAGCGGAAAAGTTTTCGAACTCACCTGCAACCCCCTGAGGGGATGGACGTCTATCAGGGCGAGGGCCGACGAGGACGGCGCCGGCAGCGCCGGTGCGGTCGGGCAGTCCTCGTCCGATTCGTTTCAGAATTCACCGTTCCAGGGGGACTTGCGCCATGGCGGCACCCGGCATGACCCGTTTCATGAGCATGGTTTCGAGCGCGGCCACACAGGTGGGCGGCTCGCGGCGCTCGCGCCGGCTGGCCGTCGCGCTTCCGATGGCCGCCATCGCCGCCGTCGGTGTGATGGGTGCCATTCCGATGACCTCCGGCGCCTCGACCGGCCGGCCGGTGGCGGCACCGGTTTCCGAGCCCGCCTCCCCGTCGCCCGCGGTCACTCCGGCGGAAGCCGTCGAGACGGTCGCCCCGCAGCCGGTTGTCCCACCGGCGGCGCCCGCGGCCGCTCCGGCCGTCGCCCCGTCCACCGCCGCCCCGGCCCCCGCGGCGCAGGTGGTCACCCCGGCGCCGGCCAAGCCGGCGGCCGCCGGGCGGCCGTCCGCCGCGGCCTCGGCGCAGCCCGCGGCCGCCGCCGAGGAGCCGTCCGTGCCGTCCGCTCCGCAGTCGCCGGCTGCCGTTCAGCTCCAGCCGGGGGAGGGCGTCGGGGTTGAGATCCGCGTCCCGACGAACGGCGGGCCCGTCCAGCCGGGTGGTGGCGCGGTCGAGTTCACGGTGACCTGGACCAGTACCGCGTCCGTCGCGGTCCCGGTGTCGCCCGTGGTTCACGTGCTGCCGTTCGACCGGCCGGCGAACTGGACGGGGTTCTCGCCGGTCGCCAAGGGCGACCTCATCCGCAAGGACGAGACGGGGTGGGTGGCGGTGGACATGGCCGGCGCCGGTGCGGCCCTCCAGGGCGGGGAGTTCGAGCTGGCCCCCGGGGCCGCCCGGACGGTCCGGTACCGGTTGGAGCTGAGCGGCGAGAACGGCCCGGGTGCGCTGCCGATCGTCGCGCAGGCCTTCCTCGCGGGGGGCGGTGCCGCCCCCGCCAAGATCGGCGAGTCGCGGCTCGCGCTGGACGTCACGGTGCCGCACGCGCCGACCGTGGTGGTGCCCGTGAGGCCCACCGATCTCACCATCGGCCACGTCCCGTCCACGCTGCGGGTCGACCTCACCAACCCCGGCGGTGACGTCCTCTCCGATGTCGCCCCGTACCTGGCCATGATCGATCCCTTCGCGCCGGGCCGTACGGTCCACGTCCTGACGCCGGGGGACGTCACGGTCGAGGTCTCGGAGAACGGTGCCTGGCGCACGCTGCCGACCGCCTACGACCAGAAGGGGTTGGTCAAGGTCGACACCTCCTCCCTGCACCGGGACCTCGCGGCGGGCGAGAAGGCCTCCTTCGAGTTCCGCATCGGCATCCGGCAGTACTGGTCGGAGGGCAACGGGATCGAGTTCACCGTGGGCGCGTCCACGGAGGGCAGGGAGAGCGGATTCCAGACCGTCCGCCCGCAGACCTGGTACCCGATGGCGGACATGAAGCCCGCCAACATCTGAGCCGCGGTGGACCGCTCCCGACCGCTGAAGACTGCCGCTGCCCGGTACCACACGTGGGGATGGCACCGGGCAGCGGGCCTGAGCCTGCCGTACGGCGGAGTGGCACACTCCCAGTGATCGAATCCGACTGAGATCCGGGCGGGCCCGCCAGCCGCCCTGGGGGAAGCGAAGCGCACATGTCGATGGCCGTCAGGCCGGCAGTTGGACCCGCACGGGGCCCCGGCCGGACTCTTCGTGGCCTGGTGGGGCTGTTGTTCGGGGCTCAGGGGGCAGCGGAGCAGGAGCGGGCCCCGAAGGCGGACCCGGCGCGCCGGCGCGCCGGGCTGCGTCTGCTCGGTGGCGGGCGCAGGCCGGTGGAGGAGCGGCCGACGCTGACGGACCTGTATCACGCGCACCGGCTGGGCCTGGTGAGGATGGCCGTCCTGCTGGTCGATCATCAGGATCTGGCGGAGGACGTGGTGCAGGAGGCCTTCACGGCTCTGTACCAGCGCCACGGCGAGCAGTTGGAGGACCTCGACAATGCGTTGGGGTATCTGCGGACGTCGGTGGTGAACGGGGCCCGTTCGATGCTTCGGCGTCGGCGGACGGCGCGGGAGTACGTTCCGCCGCACGAGGCGGATGCACCGTCGGCGGAGGATCACGCGGTATTGAACGACGAGCATCGGCGAGTGCTGCTGGCCCTGCAGCAACTGACGACGCGTCAGCGCGAGGTGCTGGTGCTGCGGTACTGGTCGGACCTGTCGGAGGCGCAGATAGCCGAGACCCTGGGACTGTCCCGGGGCACTGTGAAGTCCACTGCGAGCCGAGCCCTGGACGCTCTTGAGAAGCAGCTGGAGAAGGTTCGATGACCCACAAGGATCTCCGCCCCTTCGGCGGCGACAGTTCGGGTGAGAGCCCGACCGAGCGATTGCTGCGCGAGGCGCTGACGGCCCGCGCCGGCCAGATCTCCGCGCACGACCTGCGTTCGGCCGAGCCGCCGAGCGGCCAGGTGCGCAGGCTCCGTCCGCTGTACATCGCGGCGGTGCCGCTGTTCGGCCTGGCCGCGGTGACGGCCTTCGCCCTGCTCGGTTTCCACGGTGACCCGGTGGCCAAGCGTGACGAGGGGCCGCCGGCCGCCAGCATGTCTGCGGACCCGAGTCCGAGCGCCGCCGTCACCAGCAGCCCTTCGCCGTCCGAGTCGGCCTCCGCCACGATCGGCGCCATGGCGCAGGACACCGCGCCGGCCGCCGATCCCCTCGCGACCGCGAGCAGCCCCTCCGTCCCGACCACGGCCGGTACCGCCTCGGCGACGGCCGCTCCCGGCCACCCGGCGAACGGCATCGGGCTCCGGTTCAGCGGACTCTCCGGGGTGCAGGTCGCAGCCGGTGCGGGTTCGGTGGCGTTCTCGGTGACCTGGACGAACACCACGCAGCAGCGCTACGACTCGGTCGCCCCGGTGGTGGCCGCCCGCGCCTTCGGCGCAGCGGGTGCCTCCGGCACTGCGGTGCGCGGCACTCTCCAGCGGTCCGACGCCGGCGGCTGGACGACCGTGCAGCTCAGCCAGCTGACGGGTGGGGCCTATCAGCAGTCGGGCGACGCGGCTGCGTTCGCGCTGGAACCGGGTGCCAGCAGGACGATCCAGTACCGGCTCGATCTGGCGGCCGACTCCGGTACGGGTGACCTGCCGGTCGAGGCCTTCGGCTATCTGCCGGCCGCAGAGGGCCGCGCCGTGGCCGGTTCGGCACTGGCGACCGTCACGGTGCTCAAGCCGGCCACGGCGGAGCGGCAACGGCCCGTGCTGCGGCTCGTCTCCGGACCTTCGGAACTGACGGTGGGCCGCACTCCCACGCAGTTCCAGCTGGCGGTGTCCAACCCCGGGGGCGTCAAGATGACCGCGCTGCAGCCGACGATCACGATGAACGACTCGTTCAGCCCCGGCAGCACGGAGCACCACCTGAAGCCCGAGGAGGTCGTGGCGGAGGCGCTGGTCGCCGGTGCCTGGCGCAAGCTGCCCACCTCCTTCGACGCCACCAGGATGATCGTTGTCGACACCTCCCTGCTGGACAGGTCGTTGGCACCCGGCGCGGAGGCGCTGTTCGACATCCGGATCGGGATCGTCGAGGGCTGGACGGCCGGCAACGGCCTCGACCTCGTGCTCGGTGCGGTCGGCGACGGAGCCGTCGGTGACACGATCAGCACCAGGCCTTCGAAGTTCTACTTCCCGATGTAGTCCCGATGTGCGGGGTGGTGCGGGGCAGGCGGACGGCGCGGGAGGACGGTCCGCCGTCCGAGGCGCAGGCGCCGTCGTCGGCGGATCGCACTGCGCTGGACGACGGGCATCGCCGGGTGCCGGCTGCCCTGCAGGAGTTGACCGTCCGCCGGTGCGAGGCGCCGGCGAACGGTAACGGTCGGACCTTTCGGAGGCCCGGATGGCGGAGACCCCGGGGTTGTCCCGGGGCATCGTGAAGTCCACCCGGAGCCGGGCCCTGGACACCCTCGAGAAGCAGCTGGAGAAGGTCCGATGAGTCAGAACCATCCCAGGCCGCCCGGCGGCGGCTCAGGTGACAGCCCGACCGAACGGCTGCTCCGGGCAGCACTGGGTGCCCGCGCGGAGCAGATCTCCGGGCACGACCTGCGCCCGGCGCACCCGCCGAGCCTGCGGACACGCCGGTTGCGTCCGGTGTACGTCGTGGCGGTGCCGCTGTTAGGTCTGGCCGCTGCGACGGCCTTCGCCCTGCTGGGGCCGCACACGAGCCCGCAGGCCGGGCGGGAGAAGGCGCCTCCGGCGGCCACGCTCACGGCCGTCCCGAGCCCCGCCGCGAGCGAGGCGCCCAGTCCCGGTCCATCCCCGACCGGGTCCTCCACGGTCACGGAGGCGACCCCGCAGGCGCCGCCGGAGGACGTCCCGGCCTCGCCGACCTCGGCGCCGACCGGCAACCGGCCGGTTCCGTACGACTTCCGGGGCGTCAGGTTCCAGGTCCCGGCGGGGTGGACGGTGGTTGCTCCGGATCCGGCGTCGACCACGCTGTGCGTGCTGAGCCCGGGTGCTCCGGCGGCTGCCGACACGGCCGCCTGCGTGCCGTACGGCGTCGTGCTGGCGGTCTACAACACACCGGACGAGGTCGAGCACGCGCTCTGGCCGACCATGGCGGACCTCTCCTCGGACCTGGGCTGGTCGCACCAGCCCTACTGCCCGGTCTGGGGCAACCCGCACCCGCCCGGTGCCGGTGACGCCTACCGGGCGGCGGGCAGTCCCGTCGAGACCAGGGACATCGTGGCGGGCCGCGCCGTCCACAAGACCCAGTGGCAGGGCTCCTGCGACGGCAAGGAGACTTTCACGTCGCAGATGTGGGGTCTGCGGACCGATCAGGTCTTGGTCGCGGCGAACGGCCTGAAGCCCGGCTACCAGGCCGCTCTGGTGTCGATCCTGGACACGCTGGACCTGAGCGGCCGGCCGGCCCCGCTGCTGGAGCCGCACCGGAACGACGTCGACATCACCGTGGACGGCCTCGGGGTCGGGCAGCAGGTCTCCAACGACGGTGCGGCGGTGTCGTTCTCGGTGACTTACCGCAACACCAGCCAGAGCGCGTACCCGGCCGTCCGGGCCGTGCTGTACGCCGAGGGGTACGCGGGCGTCTCGGGTGCCCCGCCGATCACGGAGGGCACGCTGGAGCGCAGGGACGGCGCGGGCTGGACGCCGCTGACGCTCGGCACCGGCGCCGCGCCCCTCCCGGGGAGCGACCTGGTGTTCCGGCTGGCCCCGGGGCAGAGCCGGACGGTGGAGTACCGGATGAGGCTGACCGCCCGGGACGGCGCGGGCGTGCTTCCGGTGACGGCCCGGGCGCAGCTGCCGTCCGACGGGCAGGGCGAGCGGGTCCTGGGGGAGAAGAGCATCCCGGTGCGGGTCGTGGTGAAGTAGCCCGCCCGGTGCCGTGGGCCGGATCCCGCCGGCCCACGGCACCGCTCCCGCGGGTCAGCCCGCCAGGGCGGCCATCCAGGCCTCGACCTCGTCGGCGCCGCGGGGCAGGGCGGCCGAGAGGTTCTCGTTGCCGTCGGCGGTGACCAGGATGTCGTCCTCGATCCGGACGCCGATGCCGCGGTACTCCTCGGGGACGGTCAGGTCGTCCTGCTGGAAGTACAGGCCGGGCTCGACGGTCAGCACCATGCCGGGCTCCAGAGCTGCGTCGACGTACGTCTCGCGGCGGGCGTGGGCGCAGTCGTGGACGTCGAGGCCGAGCATGTGGCCGGTGCCGTGCAGGGTCCAGCGGCGCTGGAGACCGAGCTCCAGGACCTTCTCGACGTCGTACACGTCGGCGTCCAGCAGGCCCCAGGCGAGCAGGCGTTCGGCGAGCACCCGCTGCGCGGCGTCGTGGAAGTCGCGGAAGCGCGCGCCGGGCTTCACCGCGGCGATGCCGGCCTCCTGGGCGTCGAGGACGGCCTGGTAGACGGCGCGCTGCAGGTCGTTGAAGCGGCCGTTGATCGGCAGCGTGCGGGTGACGTCGGCGGTGTAGAGGGTGTTGGTCTCCACGCCGGCGTCGAGCAGCAGCAGTTCGCCGGGGCGGACGTCGCCGTCGTTGCGCACCCAGTGCAGGGTGGTGGCGTGCGGGCCGGCGGCGCAGATGGAGCCGTAGCCGACGTCGTTGCCCTCGACCCGGGCGCGGCGCCAGAAGGTGCCCTCGATCCAGCGCTCGGAGGTGGCGACGGCCTGGCCCAGCTCGCGGACCACGTCGGTGAAGCCGTTGACGGTGGCCGTGCAGGCGGCGCGCAGCTCGCCGATCTCCCACGCGTCCTTGACCAGGCGCAGCCCGCTCAGGAACTCGGTGAACTCGGCGTCCCGGTCGGCGTCGAGCACGTCGGCGAGGGCGCTCTCCAGGGCGGCGTCGTAGCCGCGGACGATCCGGGTGGGGGCGGGCGCGGCGGCCCTGAGCTCCTCGGCGGCCTTGCGGACGTCGCGGGCGGGCAGGCCGAGCAGCTGCTCCGCCTCCTCCAGGCTGTGCCGGCGGCCGACCCACAGCTCGCCGTTGCCGTCGAGCCAGAACTCGCCGTTCGCCCGGTCGGAGCGGGGCAGCAGGTAGAGGCCGAAGCGGTGGCCGGTGGCGCCGGCGGGCTCGCCGACGAGCACCGCGTCCTCCGTCCGGTCGCCGGTGAGGTGGACGTACTCGCTGGCCGCGCGGAACGAGTACTCGGTGTCGTTGGCCCGCACCCGCAGGTTGCCGGCGGGGACGACGAGGCGCTCGCCGGGGTAGGCGGCGGACAGCCTGGCACGGCGCTCGGCGGCGTACGCCGCCTGCGGGAGGGGGTCGAGGCCGTGCAGTTCGGTGTCGGCCCAGCCGGACTTCATGGAGCCGGCGAGCTCCTCGGAGACCTCGCCGTAGAGGCCGTTCTTGCGGCCCTTCGGGCGCTCGTCCTCGTCGGGTCCGGCGGCCTCGGGGTTCTCGGCCACTGCCGGGGTACGGTCCTCGGTCACGTACGTCGCCTCCTTGCGAACGGTACGGCCGCCCATGGGGGTCCCCCGGCGGGAGGCCGGGGCGCGTCGGATCGCGACACGCGTGGGTGGCCGTGCGTCCCATGGTACGGACGGCCACCCGGACACAGGTTCGGGGGGCGGTGGGGCCCCGCGCGGCCGGTCACTCGAAGCGCGCGGCCAGCACCACCAGGTCGTCCGTCAGGTCGCCGGCGCCGCCGCCGGCCGCGTCGGCACAGGTCAGCAGGTGTGCGCAGAGCCGGTCGGGGTTGCCCCGCAGTTCGCGCGGGGCGTCCGCGGCGGCCCGGCGCAGGGCGCTCTGGCCGGCGTGCAGGGTCGGGCCGAAGCGCCGGGCCAGGCCCTCGGTGTAGAGCACCAGGACGTCCCCGCGCTCCGCGTCGAGCTCGACGCCGGGTGCCTCCCAGCAGCTGAGCATGCCGAGCGGCGCGGACAGCGAGGTCTCGACGAAGTTCGCGCCGTAGCGGGTGACCAGCACCGGCGGGCAGTGTCCGGCGCCGGCCAGGGTGATCCGGCGCTCGTCCGGCTCCACCCAGGCGTAGACGGCGGTGGCACTGCGGGCCGGTTCGGTGGTTTTGAGCAGCAGTTCGAGGTCGCCGAGGACGGAGACCGGGTCCTCGCCCTCCAGCACCGCGTACGCCCGCAGCGCGGCCCGGACCCGGCCCATCGCGGCGGCCGCCCCGGGCGCCGACCCGGGACCGGCGCCCGGCCCGTCGCCCGAGACGCTGCCGACGCTCAGGCCGAGCGAGCCGTCGGGCAGGGCGATCGCGTCGTACCAGTCGCCGGCGGCCGAGCGGTCGAGCCCGGCGGGCACGCAGCGGGCGGCCAGCCGGACGCCGGGGAGCTGCGGCAGGTGGTCGGGCAGCAGGCCCCGGCGCAGTGCCTCGGCCGTCCGCCGGGAGCGTTCGGCCGCCAGCTGGCCGGCCAGCAGCGGGGCGGCGACCTCGCAGTAGGCCGCGGCGAGCCGCAGCCGCCGCTCGGTGGGCTCGGTGGGCTCGTCGTAGAACCAGACGGCGGCGGCCAGCGGGCCGTCCTCCTCGGTGGCGAGCGGCAGGCCGACGCAGGCGCCGAGGCCGAGCTGGCCGGCCACCTCGCGCAGTCGCGGGCCGGTGGCCGGGTCGCCGGCCAGGTCGGTGTGCAGCAGCCGGTCCGGGCGGTCGTGCGGGCGCAGCAGCCCGTCGAGGGGGCCCTGGCCGGACGGGACGGTCTCCAGTGCGCCGAGGGCGGCCCGGTCCAGGCCGAGGCCCACCGGCCGGCCGCCGCCGCCGGGCGTGGCGGTGACGACGAATCCCCGGCGGGCGCCGAGCAGGGCGGCACCGGAGTCGAGCAGGGTCGCGAGGGCGGCGTCCAGTCCGCGCGCGCGGACGAGCAGCGTGGTGTGCCCGGTCAGCTCGGTCAGGTCCGACAGCTCGGTCAGGTCGGCGAGGTCGGCGGGGCCCCGGTCGGGCTGGTCCCCGGCGGCCGCGGGGCGGCAGGCGGTGACCGCCGCGGGCGCCGCGGCCGGGAGGGCCGGCAGCACCGGGGCGCTGCGGCCGGGGGCGGTCGCGCAGAGCTGGGCGGTGGCGGACGGCGCGGTGGCGGACGGTGTCGCCAGCTGCGCCGCGGACGGGTGGGACTCGGTCATGCCGTTGCTCCCAGCACGGTGGTACGGGTCATGCGAAACCCCCTGGTCCGGCCCGGGCCGGTCGGTTCACCGCCGATCGCCGCGAACCTCGCCGCGAATCGTCGTCGTACGTCGTTTCTCGTCATTGATCGTCATGAACGGCACCACTTCTGGACAGGCCATTCGGGGCATTTCCGGGAGCGGGCCGGGCGGCCGGCCGGTGTTCCGGGACGGCACCGGGATGTCCTGCCCGTCCTGCATGGAACCCGCGGGAGCGGGCAGAGTGGCAGGGACGGCGTTCACCCGCCGGTCGCCCCGCAGGTCGCCCCGTCGGCCGCCTCGCCGGTCACGGGACGGCCCCACCGAAGCCGAGCCGAAGCCGCACCGAAGCCCGGAACGACGGCCGTCCGGATCGTATGCTTCCGCTGCCCGCGGGCCGGTCCGGTTGCGGGCCACTCACTCGTACGGTGGAACCAGCAGCGTCTGAGCAGCGTCCATCTGGTCGCATGAGGGATTCTCGTTCCAGGGGCCGACCTTCCAGGGGCCCTTTTCAAGTCCTGTTCCATGTCGTGTTCCACGTCGCGTGCCGTCCGGCGCGACTGCGGTGATGGCCGGCCCTCGTGGCCGAACGGCTCCGGTGGGGCCGGCAAGCCCCAGCGGTCACGGAAAGGAACGAGCGCCCATGCGTGAGACCAGGAGAGACCGGCGAGAGGCCCGCTCCGCCAGGCTGGCCGCAGCTCTGGCAGCCGCCGTCGAGTACCGCTGGCCGGTGGTGCCCGGTGCACAGGCACCCGGCGGCCACTGCGCCTGCGAGAGTTCCGACTGCCCGGTTCCCGGCGCGCATCCGCACGACCCACCGCTGCTGGCGGCCACCACGGACGCCCGGATGGTGCAGTGGTGGTGGGAGCGGCGGTGCCCGGACGCGCCCGTCCTGGTCGCCACCGGCCGCGCGGTCTCGGCGGTCAGCCTGCCGGCCGAGCCCGCGGCCCGCGCACTGGCCTACTTCGGTGCCCTGCGGATGCCGCTCGGCCCGGTGCTGGCCATGCCCGGCCGGTACGCGCTGCTGGTCGCCCCGTACTCGATGGAGACGCTCGCCGAGCTGCTCGCGCAGCAGCCCTGGGTGCCGGGCTCGATGCGCTACCACGGGCCCGGCGGGTACCTGGCGCTGCCGCCGGGGTCGGGCCGGGAGCCGGTGCGCTGGGTGTCGCCGCCCGGGCGGGCGGAGGACGGCGGGGTGTGGCTGCCGGAGGTCGGCCCGCTGCTGGAGGAGCTGGTCACCGCGACCGCGAAGCAGGACAGCGGCCGTCCGAGGTACTAGGGATACCCGGGGTACTGCAGATACCCGGGGTGTCAGAGGTACCCGAGGTGTGCGAGGTACCGGTCGTCCGGCAGGCCGTGAGCGGCCTCGTCCGGGGCAATGAGAAATCCGGCCGCTGGCGACGGGGGATGCACCAGCGACCGGACTCATTGAAACAGTAACAAGGATCGGCGGCCGCGCCAATTTCCAAAACCCGGCCGCCGCCCGGAAATTGCGGGCGGCGGCCGGAATGTGACGCGTATCACGCCGGATCAGTTCAGCGTGACCTGACGGTTCACCAGGTTGGCGCGGGCCCGCCGCTCCTCGCCGGTCAGCGGCGCGTCGTCCTTGAGCGCCCCGGCCAGCCGCTCGGCGAACTCGGCCGCCGGCTTCTCGCAGTCGGCGGCGGTCATCGCCAGCGGCAGGTCCCACACCGGCACGGTCAGCCCGTGCGCCCGGAACGAGCCGACCAGGCGGGTGTCCGCACCGATCGAGGAGAGGTCGGCGGCGGTCAGCCGGGCCAGTGCGTCCAGCAGCTGCTCCTCGGGGATGGTCATCACCCAGCGCAGGTGGTTCTTGTCCGGGGTGGCGCACCAGTACGCGGCGTCCACGCTCGCCAGCTTCTCGGTCGGGATCGCCGAGGCGTTGGCCCGCTCCAGGGAGGCGGCGACCTCGCCGGTGGCGGACTCCGCGTCCTCCAGCCAGAACTCGAAGCCGGTGTGCACGGCCGGGACGAACTCGGCGGCCGGGTCCAGCAGGTCCTGCAGGCGGCGCCCGCCGGGCACCGTCCGGCGGGACGGCACCGGGGCGCCGGGCTCGGCGGCGAGGGCCAGCTCCAGCGCGTCCGCGAGGTCGCGGCTGAGGTCGCCGGAGGCGGACTGGGTCTGCAGGCCCAGCAGGATCGAGCCGTCCTGGCGGCGCAGCGCGGGCCAGGCCAGCGGCAGTACGGTCGCCAGCGTCACCGACGGGACGTCCCCCGTCGCGCTGTCGGCGACCCCGGCCGCGAGCTTCAGCGGCACCGTCGCGGCCGGCACCAGCTCGCGCAGGGCCACCCAGTCGGCCTCTCCCGCCAGACCCTCGAACGGGCGGTGCACCAGCTCCTGGACGGCGTGCGAGGCCTCCCGGCCGTGACACGCCTTGTACCGGCGGCCCGATCCGCAGGGGCAGTCCTCGCGGGCGCCGACCACCGGGACGGTACCCGTGGCGGACGCGGCGGATCCTGCGGTGGCGGACTGGCTGCGCTGCGGCGCCTTCTTGGCGGCGGCCTTCTTGCCCATGGTGCGGCTCTCCCGGGAACGGTGACTTCTTGCCCCGGCAGCCTACTGAGGTTTCCTCACGCGCTTCGCGCGTCGCTCCCGCCCCGCCGGGCGTGCCGGGCCCGCGCGGGCAGTGCCGCCCAGACCGTGACCTCGCCGGGGGCGTCCCGTACGCCCCAGTCGCCCGCCAGTTGGCCGACGATGCTCAGTCCGCGCCCGCCCCGCGAGGTCAGTGAGGGGCTGGACGGCATCGGCCGGGTCGGCGCGCCGCCGTCGGTGACCTCCAGGGTCAGCATGCCGTCCGCCTGCAGGTGCCAGCGCACCAGTACGCCGCCGGGTTCGTCCCCGTCCGCGGCGCGGCCGGCCGGCGGACAGCCGTTCCCGGCCGTGCCCGAGGGGCCTCCGGACGGCAGGCCCACCAGCACGGCGTCCACCACCTCGGCGTCGGTCTGCTCGCCCAGATCGAGCAGCCGCCCGAGCGGTCTCGCGTACCGGCACGCGTTGCTGAGCAGTTCGGAGAGAATCAGAACCGCGTCGTCGACCACCGTGTCCGGTATCTGCCGGTCGCCCAGATCCCGACGCAGCCGACGTCGCGCGACCCCGACGCTGGCCGGGCCGTGCGGCACCGCCATGGTCGATGAAGTCGGCACTTCGCGCGCCACCATCAACGCCACCCCCGGACCTCCTTAGCCTATGCCGAGGGATGGATGCCCCTTCGGAATGGGTCGGAAACGGGTGCGGGGCGATCCCGCGCGGACATTTCAAGACTTGTGACAGGCGAGGTGCGAAAGGTCATTCCCCCTCACCCTCGGTGCATTCCGGCCACCGAAAGCAATCCGCCCGGCGGATCAATACCGCAGGCGTGACGGGCCGGGCTACCGGCCGAGCCGGGCGAGCACCTGGGCGGGGCGGTTGGTGATGATCGCGGAAACCCCGAGCTCCAGGCAGAGTTCGACGTCGGCCGGTTCGTCCACCGTCCACACGTGCACCTGGTGGCCGGCCCGGCGCAGGGCCGGGACCAGCTCGGGCCGGGCCCGCACCAGGTCGATGCCGGGGCCGGCGATGCCCGCGCCGCCGGGCAGCGAGGTGCCCGGCCGCACGCGCAGCGGCAGCATCCGGTCGAAGAGGAAGACCCGCGCGTAGTCGGGCGCGGCCCGCCGGACCCGGTCCAGCGCCAGCGAGGAGAAGCTCATGATCCGCGCCTGCGGCCGCTTCCCCGACGGGTCGGCGCCGGGCCCGGCCGGCCCGGCGATGCCGAAGCGGGCCAGCGTGCCCAGCAGCTCGGCCTCCACCAGGCCCCGGTAGCGGACGGGGTGCTTGGTCTCGATCGCCAGGTCGACCCGGCGGCCGCAGTCGGCGACCAGCTCCAGCAGGCTCTCCAGCCGCAGCACACCGTGCCGCTCGCCGCCCTCGCCGCTGCCGCCGGTCTTCCAGGAGCCGAAGTCGTACGCCTCCAACTGCGCCAGCGTCAGCGCGGACACCGAGCCGTGCCCGTCCGAGACCCGCTTGACCGTCCGGTCGTGCACGCAGACCAGCTGCCGGTCCGCCGTCAGCCGGACATCGCACTCGACGCCGTCCGCGCCTTCGGCGAGGGCCCGGCGGTACGCGGCGAGGGTGTGCTCCGGCAGGGCGTCGGAGGAGCCGCGGTGGGCGACCACCTGGACGGCGTGCGCGGTGCCGGCTGCGGCGGGGGAGAGGTCGGGGCTGGTCACAGGGCCACGATAGGCGCCGCAGGTGACACGGAGGCGACGGCGGCCCCAACCTGTGGGGCCGCCGTCACCGTACTGCCGTAAACCCGGCGCCCTGCGGCCGGGAAGCGCCGCTGGCCGGGCTCAGGCCTGCGAGCGGCTCCCGGCCCCGGTCAGCGGGGTGAGGGCCCAGGTGATCAGGGCGGGCACCAGGAAGCCGAACAGCGAGGCGGAGGTCCAGGACTGCGGCGTGAAGTGCAGCGCCTCCTGCGCGCTCGTCCAGAAGTCCGTCCACCAGCCCGCCACGGCGGTCGGCGCGAGGAACTGGTACGTGGCGAAGCCCAGCACCCACGGCAGCAGCATCAGCCAGCGCGACGGCGCCTGCTCGGAGAGGTCCCAGCCGCGCCGGCCGGCGCCCAGGAAGTAGTCGACGGCGAGCACCGCGAACAGCGGCACGAAGACCGAGCCGATCAGCCCGAGGAAGGCGTAGTACGAGTCGGTGAACACCTTGATCTGCAACGCCAGGACGGTGATCAGCACCCCGATCCCGCCGGTCAGCACCCGGCGGTCGATCCGCGGGAACAGGTTCTGGACCGACATCGCGGTCGAGTACACGTTCGCGAAGGACTGGTCGGTCTCGCGCAGCACCAGCACCAGCAGGAACGCCCAGCCGGCCCACACGCCGGTGAACGAGGAGAAGATCTTCTCGGTGTCTCCGCCGGACTGCAGCAGCGCGATCAGACCCAGCACGTAGCACCAGACCTGGGCCACGGTGTAGCCCGAGAAGGTGCCCCAGAACGAGGCCGAGGGCGTCCGCGAGTGCCGGGTGTAGTCCGCGGCCAGCGGCACGAACGAGATCGACACCGCGATGATCGCGTCGGTCGCCCCGAGGAACCCGTGCCAGTTGCCCGCTCCCGGGTCCGGGAAGCCCTGACGGGCCAGCTGGACGGTGAAGTACACCATCGCGACGCCCACCGCCGCGGCCACGTACTTGCGCAGCACGGCGATGGAGCCGAGCGGCCAGATGGTCAGCACGGTGGTCAGCGCGCCCGCCAGGACGACGAACAGCCAGCGGTACCCGTCGGTGCCCGCCACCGTCTGGGCGCCGCCCGCGATCACGATCAGCTCGAAGACGCCCCAGCCGACGCACTGCGCGATGTTCAGCACGGTCGGGACGTAGCTCAGCTTCGTGCCGAACAGCCCGCGCAGGTTCGCCATCGCGGGCGCCCCCGTCCGTGCGCCGATCAGCGCGGCCACGCCGAGCGCCGCCGTACCGATCACCGTGCCCGCGAGGATCGCGACCACGGCCGCCGTGAAGGACAGCTCCTCGCCCTGCGCGCCCAGCACCGTCGCCGCGCTGCTGAAACCGATCAGGCTGACGCCCAGGTTCAGCCAGAGCGCGAACTGGTCCTTGAAGGACAGCGTGCGCGGCGGCTCGGTGTCGAGCACGAGCGGGGCCTCGGCGCGCCCCTCGGGTGCCGGGCGGTCCAGCACGGCGACGTCCGTGTGAAGACCCTCGGAAGGGTGGGGGAATTCCGTGGACGCCGAGGCGTCCGAAGAAGAGGATGACGAAGCAGGCGCCATGGCCGATACTCCCTACGCCGGCATTACCCGGACAGGTTCCGGCGGTCAGCGCTCCCTCGGCCGGGGACCACGACTACCGTGGCGTACGGTCGACCAGCGCACTCTCAGCCTGGAAGAGGTCCAAGCTCCCGCGTGTGTCAGTTCGAAGCGACAGGCTAGCGGGGGCAGGGGCGAACGCCAAGGCCGGGGCGGCCGGCCGTCCACATCGCGGGATCGCGGCGAGCGCGCGGGGGAGCGCGTGGGACGGTTCGGGCGCGCTTGTTCGTTCTGCCTAAGGATTCTTATGAGTTCTTCAGAGAGCCCCTTACGGCAATCGAATCCCCAGTAGGAAAAACTATGGTTCTTGGTCCTGTCAGCTATGGAGGTCGTCAGTGAGCACCGAGCGCGAGAGTGGGTCCACCGGGCCGCAGGGGGAGCAGGTCCCCGGCGGTCACGGACCGGTGGGTCCGGCGCCTGACGGCCCGGCCGCACCGCCCGAGTTCCCCGCCCCCGCAGGCGCCGGCGCACCGGCCGAGGATTCGCCGCGGACACTGGCCTTCGGCAAGGTGACCGCCCCGGAGCCCGAGCCCGCCGCCCCTGTCGCCCCTGCTGCGCCCGCCACCCCGTCCTACCTGGACGCGCCGCCGCCCGTCCTGCCGCAGGCCCCGGCCCCCGCCGCTCCCGCCGCCCCGTCCTACCTGGACGCGCCGCCGCCGGCCAACCCGTACGCGACGCCGGCGCCCGCCGCCGCCCACGACCCGTACGCCGCCCCGGCCCCGGCCGCCGCCCAGGCCCCGGCCCCGGTCCCTGCCGAGCACGCGCACCACCCCTTCGGCGCCGGCCAGCCGCTCGGCGGCTGGGGCGCCCACGAGCAGGGCCCCGGCGGCACCTTCGGCGGCGCGGGTGTCCCCGGCGGCCCCGGCTACCCGGGCGCCTACCCCGGCGCGGCCCCCGGCGGCCCGCGCAAGAAGCGCGGCGGCCTGATCGCCCTGATCGCCGCGGTCGCCCTGGTCGCCGGTGTGGCCGGCGGCGCCGTCGGCGCGGCCGTCACCGACCGCGACGACACGGTCGCCTCCGCCAACGACAACCGCAGCACCACCGTCCAGGCGGGCAACACCCAGAAGACCGAGGCCGCCCCCGGCTCGGTCGCCGGGATCGCCCAGAAGGCACTGCCCAGCACCGTCACCATCAAGGCGGAGGGCAGCACCGAGTCCGGCACCGGCACCGGCTTCGTCTTCGACACCGAGGGCCACATCCTCACCAACAACCACGTGGTCGCCCCGGCCGCGAACGGCGGCAAGCTGACCGTCAAGTTCGCCGACGGCTCCGCCTACAGCGCCTCCGTGCTCGGCCGCGCCGAGGGCTACGACGTCGCCGTGGTCAAGCTCGACAACCCGCCCACGGAGAAGCTCAACCCGCTCCCGCTCGGCGACTCCGACAAGGTCAACGTCGGCGACGCCACCATCGCCATCGGCGCCCCGTACGGCCTTGAGTCCACCGTCACCACCGGCATCGTCAGCGCCAAGGACCGCCCGGTGGCCTCCGGCGACGAGACCGGCGCGCAGGCCTCCTACATGAACGCCCTGCAGACCGACGCCTCCATCAACCCGGGCAACTCCGGCGGCCCGCTGCTGGACGCCACCGGCGCCGTCATCGGCATCAACTCGGCGATCCAGTCCAACACTTCGGGATCCGGCCGGGCCGGCAGCATCGGCCTCGGCTTCGCCATCCCGATCAACCAGGCCAAGTGGGTCGCCAGCACCCTGATCGAGACCAAGACCCCCGTCTACGCCATCCTCGGCGTGCTGCGCAACGACGACTACAAGGGCGACGGCGCCCAGATCCAGTCCAACGCCGTCCAGGGCCAGCCCGCCGTCACCCCGAACGGCCCCGCCGACAAGGCCGGCCTGAAGCCCGGCGACGTCATCACCAAGCTCGGCGGCAGCCCGATCGAGAACGGCCCGGCCCTGGTCAGCAAGATCTGGACCCACAAGCCCGGCGACACCGTCGACGTCGAGTACACCCGCGACGGCAAGACCGCCACCACCAAGGTCACCCTCGGCGAGCGCAAGGGCGACAGCTGACCTGACCCCGGACGCCCCACCCCGCACGCCCCGCTCCGGAAACCCTGTGCACCGAACCCCGCCGGACCCGTTAGGCTGGCCCCCGCCTGGAGAGCTGCCCGAGCGGCCTAAGGGAACAGTCTTGAAAACTGTCGTGAGGTGACCCCTCACCGTGGGTTCGAATCCCACGCTCTCCGCGGGAGAGACGGCCCCTGACCAGCAGCAACGGTCAGGGGCCGTTGCCGTGCCCCGGCGTTGTGGCGGGGCGTCAGGGCGCCGGGCCCGGCCGCCCGCACGGGGCCGGGGTGCCGGCGGACGGGGGGTTACCGCTTGGTGCCGTCCACGATGACCGGGGTGCCGGTGCTGCCGCAGGGGCTGGCGTAGACGGGGTTCTTCTCGGCGGCGGCCTTGAAGGCGTCGATGCACTGGCTCATCAGGATCTTGTCGGTGAGGGAGTTGGCGATCGCGGTGTTGGCGGCCGCGGTGCTCTCGGAGTCGATCTTGCGCTTGTCGGCCTCGGCCTTGGCGGTGAGGACGGCTGCGGCGGCCTGGGCGGTGGCCTGGTCCTGCGCGATCTTGGCGTCGATCGCCTTCTGGAGGCTGTCGCTCGGCTTGACGTTGCGCAGGTTGACGCCGTTGATGCGGATGCCACGGGGGGCCAGGCGTTCGGTGATCAGCTTGTCGATCTCGGCGCTGATCGCCTCGCGCTGGGAGGTGTAGCCCTCGACGCCGGTGTGGCGGGCGAAGACGTTGCGGACGATCTCGCGGCTGTCGGGGTTGACCAGGCGCTGCTGGACGGCGTCGGCGCTGCCGGCCAGCTTGTAGAGCGCGAGGGCGTGCTCGGGGTCGATCGACCACTTCACGGTCAGGTCCGCGAAGAGCACGCCGCCTTCGGAGGAGCGGACCTCGACGGTCTCGTCGCCGGTGAGGTTGAGGTCGGCCGGGCGGGTCGAGTAGGTGGTCACGTCGGTCACCGGCGACTTCAGGTGCAGGCCGGGCTGCCAGGTGCCGCCCACCTTGCCGAGGGTGGCGGGGACGCCCACCTCGTACGGCTCGACCACGTACGTGAAGGTGGTGAGGGCGAGGACGACCCCGAGGGCGCCGACCGCGAAGCCGGAGACTCCGACGAGGCGGGAGGCGCCGTTGCGGCGTCTGAGCACGATCAGGGTGATGCCGAGGGCGAGCAGCAGGGCGGCTATGTAGATCATCGGTCACGTCTCTCGGTCTTCGTCGGCTGGACGGCGGCAGCCTAGGAAGCCGGGTGGTGACCGGGCGGGTGGTTCAGCCGATGTTCACGGGACGGTTGCCGCAGGGTCGTCCGGGGCGGCGCCCGTCCGGTGCTCAGTCCGCTGCTCAGCCCAGTGCCAGCAGGTGTTCGGCGGCGGCGGCGACGTCGTCCGTGCGGTGGTCGGGGGCCGGGTGCGGGGCCGTCCAGGGGCGGCCGGCGGAGATCCAGAGCGAGCGGATGCCGGCTGCGGCGGCGCCGGTGATGTCGGTGGCGGGGTTGTTGCCGACCATCCAGGTGTCGGGGGTGAGCGGCAGGCCGCAGCGGGCGGCCGCGATGCGGAAGATCTCGGGGTCGGGTTTGCGGGCGCCGGCCTCCTCGGAGATGCAGACGGCGTCGACGTGGTGCTGGAGGCCGACCCTGTCGATCTTGGCGCGCTGGACGTCGGTGACGCCGTTGCTGAGGATCCCGACCGTCCAGCCGGCCGCCCGGAGCCGGTCGAGGCCGGTGAGCGTCTCCGGCCGGTGCACGGCGGCGGCGCCCAGCGTGGCGACGTAGTCGGCCCACAGTTCGTCGGTGCTCCCGGGCAGGCCGGTGCTCTCGCGCAGGGCGGTGAAGGTCTGCGGGCAGGTGCGCAGCTTCAGGGCGTCGGCGACCCGGCGGGCGGCGTCCTCGCCGAGGCCTCGGGCGGCGCAGAACTCGGCGGTCGACGCCGCGACGGGGATCCGGCGCTCGATCAGGGTGTGGTCGAGGTCGATGAGGACGAGCTTGGGCATGCGGCCGACCCTACGGCCGCGGCGCCGCGCGGCGGCCGCCGACACGGTGTGACCAGGACGGTTGGTCAACATCCTGCATCGCGGATCACACGATCGAGCGGTTTGGCGGCTTTCCGGTCGGCGTCATTCCGCTTCTGCCGTTAGCTGGTTGATCGCGGGCGAACTGTCCCGCGATCCTCCCGGGCGTCGACCGCCCGGGGATCTTCGGCATGTCCAGGAGGCACCTCATGGCCTGGTACCCCGGCGCTGAGCGCATGGAACTGCAACCCGAATCGGACGGCCAGCCGGCCATCGTCCCGACCCAGCTCATCCTCCACAGCATCGCCGCGCCCTGGTCGCCGCGGCGGATCTACGAGTACTGGCGCGACTCCACCAACCTGGAGTCGCACTTCGGCCTCGGCTACGACGGCAGCCTCGGCCAGTACATCGGGACGCAGACCCGTGCCGACGCCAACATGCACGCCAACCTCCGGCCGGACGGCACCGGCGCGGTGTCCTGCGAGTCGGCGTCCAACCTCCAGCACACCGACCCCTGGACGGACGCGCAGATCGCGACGCTCGTCCGGCTCGGCGTCTGGCTGCACCGCCAGCACGGCCTCCCGCTGCGGATCTGCCGCACCTGGGACGACCCGGGGTACGGCTACCACCGGCTGTTCCCGCAGTGGTCGGACGGCGGCACGGCCTGTCCGGGCGACGCCCGGGTCCGGCAGTTCCAGGAGGTGGTGTTCCCCGGCATCGTCAGCGCCGCCGCCGGCGGCAAGGTGCCCTCGCCCCGTCCGGTGCCCACCCCGCAGGCCGATCCGGCGCGCTACCAGGTGTCGATCGGCGGGCTGCAGTACGGCTACGGCGCCCACGGGCCGCACGTCCGCGAGGTCGGCGAGGCCCTGGTCGCGTCCGGCCACGGCTCGCACTACACGAGCGGCCCGGACGAGGACTGGCGCGACCCGGACACCCTCAACTACGCGGACTACCAGCGCTCCCTCGGGTACAGCGGGGCTGCGGCGGACGGCGTCCCGGGGGAGGAGTCGCTGCGCCGCCTGCTCGGCCACCTCCCCGCTCCGCGCACCGTCTCGCTGGCCCACGTGCGGGCCGCGGCGCGCACCGACCCGGGCGCGGAGCAGGGCCACCTCACCTACGGCGACGAGGTGCGGATCGTCGAGCAGGCACTCGCCGACGAGGGCCTGCTCGACCCCGTCCGGGTGGACGGCTCGCTGGGCACGACGACGCTGGCGGCGTACGCCGGATTCCAGCGGCGGCTGGGCTACGAGGGCGCCGACGCCGACGGCATCCCGGGCCAGCGCAGCCTGACCGAACTCGGCAACCGGCACGGCTTCACCGTCACGGACTGACGCGGTACGCGGGCCGGCACCCGGCCGCCCGGCTCCGGCGCTTGACCATGACACCGTGTGAGGCTGTGTGCTGGGAGGCGTCATGTTCAACATCGGAGAATTTGCCAAGCACGGCCGAGTGTCGGTCCGCATGCTGCGTCACTACGACGCCATCGGGCTGCTGCGCCCGGCCCGGGTCGACCCGGTCACCGGCTACCGCTCGTACGAGGCGGGGCAGTTGTCCCGCCTCAACCGCGTCATCGCGCTCAAGGACCTCGGCTTCACCCTGCACCAGGTGCAGAGCGTCCTGGACGAGCAGGTGGGCGCGGAGGAGCTGCGCGGGATGCTCCGGCTGCGCCGGGCGGAGCTGGCGGCCGCCCTGGCGGCGGACGCCAGACGGCTGGCCCACGTCGAGGCGAGACTCCGGACGATCGAGAGTGAGGGAACGATGCCTGCCGACGACGTGGTGATGAAGAGCATTCCGGCCGTACGGGTGGCCGAGCTGACGGGCCTGGCGGCCAGCTACGAGCCCGAGGACATCAGCCCGGTGATCGGGCCGCTGTACGACGAGCTGTGCCGTCGGCTGACGGGGGCCGGCCTGTCCTTCGGCCCGGGCATCGCCTACTACGAGGACGCGCCGGGCGAGGGCGAGGAGGTCGTCGTCCACGCGGCGATGACGGTCACGGGCGTCACGGGCGTCACGGGCGTCGAGGGCGTCGGGGGCGCGGACGAACGGTACGACTTCGCGATCGTCGACCTGCCCGCGATCGAGAGCGCCGCGACGGTCGTGCACCGGGGGTCGATGGACGAGGTGATGCCGACCGTCCAGCAGCTGGCCCGCTGGATCGACACCAACGGCTACCGGTCCACCGGCTACTCGCGTGAGCTGTACCTGGAGTGCCCGGAGGACGTCGGCAAGTGGGTGACGGAGATCCAGGAGCCGGTCACCCGCACCTGACCGCCCCGCCCGGCCGGTCCCTCCGGCGACGACCACCGCTCCGGCTCGGGCTCGGGCTCGGACCGGGCCCGCTGTGCCGACCTGCTCGCACTGTCCGGCCTGCCCGTCCTCCCGTGCTGTTGCTGAAGCCAGTTGACCGACGATCAGAAACTCCGGCGTCCGGCCGCTCCTGAGACGGTGCTTGCCCGGGGCGGTCCCGGCGCGACAGAGTGCGCAGCAGGCGGGATGCCCGCCACCGCCTGTGCGGCGAGCGATCGGAGACTGCTTTGAGCGACCTGACGGACCGGCTGCAGGAGGGGCTCCCGGCCGGCGCCCTGGCGGTGGACCCGGATGTCACCGCTGCCTACAGCCGTGACATGGCCGGGTTCTGCGAGGCCGGGGCCCCGGCCGTGGTGGTGTTCCCGGAGACGGTGGAGCAGGTGCAGCACGTCATGCGGACCGCGACCGAGCTGCGGGTGCCGGTGGTGCCGCAGGGCGCCCGGACGGGGTTGTCCGGCGGTGCCAACGCGGTGGACGGCTGCATCGTGCTGTCGATGGTCAAGATGAACCGGATCCTGGAGATCGATCCGGTGAACCGGATCGCGGTCGTCGAGCCGGGCGTGGTGAACGCCGAACTCTCCAGGGCGGCTGCTGGATTGGGCCTCTCCTACCCGCCGGACCCGTCCAGCTGGGAGTCCTGCACGATCGGCGGCAACATCGCCACCGGGGCCGGCGGGCTCTGCTGCGTGAAGTACGGGGTGACCAGCGAGTACGTGCTCGGCCTGGAGGTGGTGCTGGCGGACGGCCGGCTGCTGAGCACCGGCCGCCGTACCGCCAAGGGCGTCGCGGGCTACGACCTGACCAGGCTGCTGGTCGGTTCGGAGGGGACGCTGGGCGTGGTGGTGCGTGCGGTGGTGGCCTTGCGCCCCGCGCCCGCACCGCAGTTGGCGCTGGCGGCGGAGTTCCCGAGCACCGACGCGGCATGTGCGGCGGTCTGCGAGGTGATGGCGAAGGGCTTCACGCCCTCGCTGATGGAGCTGATGGACGCCGTCACCGTGCGGGCGGTCAACGACCTCGCGCAGATGGGGTTGCCGGAGTCCACCCAGGCGCTGTTGCTGGTCGCCTTCGACGGCCCGGACGCGGTGGCCGAGTTGGCGGCGGTGGGCGAGCTGTGCCTGGCGGCGGGGGCGACCGAGGTGGTGCCGGCGGAGGACCGGGCGGAGTCCGAACTCCTCTTGGAGGCAAGGCGGCTGGCGCTGCCTGCCCTGGAACGGCTCGGTACCACGATGATCGACGACGTCGCGGTGCCGCGTTCGCGGATGGCCGAGATGCTGCGCGGGGTGACCGCGATCGCCGAGCGGTGCGAGGTGGGCATCGGGATGGTCTGCCATGCCGGCGACGGCAACACCCACCCGATCGTCATCTTCGATGCGAACGATCCGGAGCAGGCCGTCCGGGCGAAGCAGTCGTTCGACGAGATCATGGGGCTGGGGCTGGAGCTGGGCGGGACGATCACCGGCGAGCACGGGGTCGGGCTGCTCAAGCGGGACTGGCTGGAGCGGGAGCTCGGCCCGGTCGCGGTCGCGCTCCAGCGGCAGTTGAAGGCGGTCTTCGACCCGCTGGGAATCCTCAACCCCGGCAAGGCTGTCTAGCGGGCGCCGCAGATTCTCTGATTTTCCTCTCATGGTGAGGAATGACGGTTCCCTCATCGTAGATCGGCTTGATTTATCGACTTGGACGGCTGACCGCACCTCAACGGGGGCGCGTCGGAGGAAGGCCCGCGCCGGGGTGGCGCGGGCCTTCGCATTTGTGCGCCCTCCGCGCCCCGGGCAGGCCTTCCGAAAATGGCCACCGTTCGGGGGAAATACCTGTTCAGCACCAGTGTGTCGGTCCACGAACCGACGGCCTTCGGATAATCGCCGCGGGATGGATGTCACGCTAATGGGCGAATTGAAGGCGGAGGGGTGGTGCTTTGTCGATTTGTTGCGGAAGTCTGGTCTCCGGCGTCGCAGCCCGCAGAGGTTCGTCTGGCCGCGAACTTCGGCACACATTACATGACTTACAGCTTTATGGAGGCTCTCATGGCACGCTTCGGCATCGTCGGCACCCCTGCCCGCAGCACTGCCCGCAGCACCGTTCGTACGGCTCGTACCGGCCGCGCACTCGGTCTGCTCACCGCGCTACCGCTGGCGGCGGGCCTGCTGCTTGCCGGGGCCGGTGCGGCAGCCGCCGACAACGGCGCACTGGCCGGGGACGGTTCCAACAGCAGCGTGGTGTCGAACATCGGCAGCGGCAACATCTTCGGCTCGGTGGACGGCAACTACAACGCGACGCAGCAGACGGCGACCGGCTCCGGTGCCTCGAACCAGAACAACACGCTGGGGGTGAAGGACAACTCGGGCCTCGTTTTCGCGGACCAGTCCAACACCAACTTCCACGTGGTCTTCGCCCCGGTCTTCCGCTGAGAGGCGCCTTGAGCCGGTGACGGCGCACGGACGGCGGGGGCGCCGGACGTGAGCGGTCACCCGGGCAGGTCGGACGAGCAGCGGCCACGGGTGAGCTGAGCACCCGCGGTACGAGCCCGAAGACCGTAGAACCCGCGCGGCAGCACCGCGCGGGTGTGTTCCACCGGGCAGCGGAAAGGGTCACCGCCAACCGGCCTCGTGGGCGGCGCCGATCACCGGCGCCGCCCACCGGCACGTCCGGCGCCGTCCACCGGCACGTCCGGCGCCGTCCGCAGGTACATACGGCGCCGTCCGCAGGCACGTCCGGCGCCGCCTGCCGGAGCCGTCGCCCGGTAGCGTTGCGCTCGCAGCAGGGCAGGTGGCCGAGGACCGAGAAGGAGACATCGTGAGCGACCCGGTGAAGCACCCGGCGGGTGCACCGAGTGCGGTGGCCGGCCTGCTGCTCGGCCGCCCGCCGATGGCCCGTGCGCTGCCCGACTTCGACCCCGGCCGGGCGCCCGCCGCCCCCGGGCCGCTGTTCGCCGACTGGCTCGCCGCCGCTCTCACCGCCGGGGTGCTCGACCCGCAGGTGGCGACGCTCTCCACGATCGGTGCGGACGGCGTGCCGGACGCCCGGATGCTGGTGCTCCGGGACGTGGACGCCGACGGCGGCGGCTGGGTCTTCGCGATCGACGCCGACAGCCCGAAGGGCCGCCAGCTCGCCGCGCACCCGGTGGCCGCGCTCACGCTGTACTGGCCGTTGCAGGGCCGGCAGGTCCGGGTCCGGGGATCGATCGAGCCGGCGTCGCCGGAGGCCTCGGCGGCCGAGTTCGCGACTCGTTCGCCCGGGGCACGGGCGGCGACCCTGGTCGGCCGGCAGAGCGAGCCGCTGGCCGCCCTGACGGACTACGACGCCGCGGCGGCGGCGGTCGGCCGGCTGCTGGAGGAGGCGCCGGACACCGTCGCTCCGACCCACACCGTGTACACCCTGCGGGCGCTGGAGGTGGAGTTCTGGCAGGGCGACCAGACCCGCCGTCACGTCCGGCTGCGCTACAGCCGTCCGCGCACCGGCGGCACCGACGGCACTGACGACAGCAGCGTCACCGGCGGCACCGCCGACGCGGGCGACACCGGCTGGGCCGCCACACTGCTCTGGCCCTGACCCGGCCGCGCCGCCCGCTCAGCGCCAGCGCCCCAGCACCGCCGCCCCAGCACCGCCGCCTCAGCGCCGCCCGCTCAGCGTGGCGCCCACGCTCGCCGCGACCACGCAGCCGATACCGGCCAGCTGCGGCCACCCCAGCAACTGGTGCAGGAGGACGAGCCCGACCAGCGCGCTGACCGCCGGCTCCAGGCTCACCAGCACGCTGAAGACCCGCTGCGGCATCCGTCGCAGGGCGGTCATCTCCAGCGCGTACGGGATCACCGGCAGCAGCAGCGACACTCCGGCCACCGCGAGCAGCAGCAGGGCGGGGGAGGCGCCGGGGGCGGTCAGGCCGTGCCAGGCCTGGCCGATCCCGAACGGGGCCAGCACCACCGCGCCGACGGTCATCGACACGGCCAGGCCCTGGAAGCCCTGGAAGGCCGCGCCGACCTTGTCGGTGAAGAGGATGTAGATCCCGTAGCAGGCCGCCGCACCGAAGGCGTAGGCCAGGCCGACCGGGTCCAGCGACGAGCCGCCGCCGCTGCCGTGTCCGCCGCCCGCCCCGGCGAACAGGGTGAGCAGGACGACTCCGCCGCCGGCGAGCGCGGCCCACAGCAGGTGGGCGGCCCGGCGGGCGAAGACCAGGGCGACGGCCAGCGGGCCGAGGAACTCGATGGTGGCGGCGGTGCCCATCGGCAGCCGGTCGATCGCCCCGGCGAACAGCAGCGTCATCCCGGCCGAGGCCAGGCCGAGCAGTCCGGCAGCGCGGAGGTCGCGCGGGCTGCGGCCGCGCAGCCGGGGCCGGGTGACCGCCAGCAGGACGGCGGCGGCGAAGCCGATCCGCAGGAAGACCGTGCCGCCCACGCCGAGTGGTCCGAACAGGGGCTTGGACAGGGCGATGCCGGTCTGGACGGTGAACATGGCCAGTACACAGAGAAGCGGCGCCGGGATTCTCGCCGGGCGCCGCAGCAGCTTCGAGGTCCGCCGGCCGGGTGTCCGGCCGGCCGGGGGGCCGGGTGGCGCCCCCTGGAGTCCGTCCACGGTGGCGGTGCTGCTGCGCCCCGCGCCGCTTCGTCGCCAGCCACCGCGCTCGCCGGCGGGCTCGCCCTTGGGGGCGGGCGGCATGGCAAGGGCCTCGGCGTCGGCGACGGTGGCGCCGGATCGCGCCGGGGCGGCGGTCTCGCGGGGGTGGGGAGCGGGCATGGCAGCGAGTGTGCCGTAAGGAGTCTCGGTGCGGCAAGCTCGTTACCAAAATGCGGACGGAAGGGGACGGTACGGCTGAAAGGGTGGCGTAGGAGCGCCACTGCGGCACTGTCGCGCGGATGATCCGATGACCCGTCAGTACCAATGGTCTGTGCGCTATCTCCGTCCGACGTCCCTGGCAGCCGCCTCCCTCGTCCTGCTCCTCGCCACCGACGGCGGGGCGGGGACGTACGCGGAGGCGCTCTCCGCCGCGACCGTGGCGGCGGCGGGACCGGCGGCGAAGTCACCCGCCCCGCTCGCGCCCCGGATCCACCGTGCGGTCCTGGACGACCCGGCCGGGCCGCCGGCGGGCCGGCCCCGCGAGGTGTTCGACGGAGCCGGGTTCGACGTCTGCACCGTGTCCTCGCTCGACACCATGAAGGCCTGGCTCGCCTCCCCGTACCGGGCGATCGGCATCTACACCAGCGGCAGCCAGCGCGGTTGCAGCCAGCCCCGGCTGACCGCCGACTGGATCCGCCGGGCCCGCGCGATGGGCTGGCGCTTCGTGCCCACCCACGTCGGCCGGCAGGCGCCCTGCAGCACGCAGAAGCAGAAGCCACGGCTCATCGACCCGGCCGACGCCGTCCAGCAGGGGCGTGACGAGGCGGCGGTCGCCGTGCGCGGTCTGCAGGCGGTCGGCCTGGGCAAGGGCAGCCCGGTCTACCTGGACATCGAGTCGTACCCCGTGCAGGACCCGGCCTGCGGTCAGGCCGTCGTCGACTTCACCCTCGGCTGGACCCAGGCCCTGCACGCCGCCGGCTACCGCTCGGGCTTCTACTCCAGCCTCGACTCCGGCATCGCCGACCTGGCGGCCGCTGCCCGCGCGGGCAGCTCCCCGCTCCCCGACGCCGTCTGGTACGCCCAGTGGGACGACCGCGCCTCGACCGACGCCGCCCTCGGCGCCGGCCGCTGGGCCGACCACCAGCGCATCCACCAGTACCGGGGCAACGTCGAGGAGACGTACGGCGGCGTCACCCTCACCGTCGACCGCGACCGGCTCGACAGCCTGGTCGCGGCCTGAGGCCACCATCCGCCCCGTCAGGCCGCCCGGATACGCTGTCAGACCAACGCATCAGGGGGCGGGAATGTCGGACGGGTACGGACAAGGCGGCCAGAGCGGTCACGACGGTCAGGGCCGGCAGCAGGCGTACGGGCAGGGGTACGGGCAGCAGAATCCGTACGCGCAGCAGAACCCGTACGCGCAGCCCGTCCCACCACAGCAGAACCCCTACGCACAGCCGGCCCCCCAGCACCCGGCCCCGCAGTACTCCGCCCCCCAGTACCCGGCGCCGCACCCGCACCCGCACCCGGCCCCGCCGGCCGGCGCAGCGGGCTTTCCCGGGCCGGCGCCCCGCCGCAGCCGGGCCGGGGTGCTGCTCCAGTTCCTGCTCCAGTGGTTCTACGCGCCGCTCTGGATCCTCGCGCTCGCCGCGCTCTTCGCGCTGCTGCTGTTCGCGGGCGGCGGCGGCCCCGCCGGGCCGGACTCGGACGGCTGGCTGAAGGTCAACCGCTCCTTCCTGCCGCCGCGCCGCCTGCGGGCCGAACTGACCGGCCGCCCCGAGCACTGGGAGGCGTACCTCGCGCCGATCCTGGACCGCCGGATCCGCCGTGCCGAGGCCGAGGACGGCTGGGAGCCCGCCGAGCTGGGCCCGGACGGCGTCCGGACGGCGCGGGTACGGCTCGCGCTGCGGTTCTACCGGGGCCTCGGCGCCGCCGGGGTGGTCCGGCTCGCGGAGCGCTACGGCTGGGCCGGGTTCGCGGGCGGGACGGACGAGGAGCACGTCACCGTCAGCCGCCGGATCGCCCCGCCGCCCGTCCAGGGCCCGGTCCCGCAGGACCGGCCGGCCGCCCCGGGCACGCCGTGGGGCCCGCGCCCGTCCCGGTTCGTCCCGGCGCTGCCGTTCCTCCTGGTGCTGCAGCTGGTCTACGCGCCCGTCTACGGGCTCGCGACGATCTGGGTGCACCGCAGCGACCCGGAGTACTGGAGCAACTGGGGCGCCCGCTGGATGGTCGGCCCGCGCGCGATCTGGCCCGAGGTCACCGGCAGTGCCGCCGCCTGGGACCGCCATCTGCGGCGGATCCTGGAGCGGGACGCCACCAAGGAGCTGGCGAAGCTGCCCGGCGAGTACCACCGCGGCCCGGACGGCGGGTTCCTGCGCCGGGTCCGGGTCGACCTGGCGACCTACCGGGGCGCCGGCGCCCACCACGTGCTGCGGGTCGCGGCCGAGACCGGCTGGCAGCTCGACCCCTCCTACCCGCCGCGCCCCGAGGTCAGCGTCCGCCTCTGCCGCCCGGACCGCACGCCGGCGGCCTGAGCGGGAGCCCGGTCGCGCACCGCCCACCGGAGCAGGCGGCGGACGGCCCGGGCCAGGACGGTCCGTCCGCCGGTGAACAGCGGGGCGGCGACGCGGTCCTCGCGGCGCCGTTGCAGGTCCCGCTCGAACCGGTCGGTGATGATCGGGGTCATCCGTCCCTCCCTCGCGTCGGCGTGGCCGTCGACTCCCACGAGCGGCCCACACCGGTGAGTCTGCGGCCCGCCCGGCGCCGGCTTCCACGGCCAATCGGGGGAAGGTGGCCTGCTCCGGGCCCGGACGGAGCCGGCCGTCGTGGCCCAGCCGTGACCGGCGCAACGGCTGTCGGGTGCTGACATCGGGTCGCGCGAGCGGCACAATCGGCCTCGGGCGCCCCTCGTTACCGTCGGGTAGCCCGGCCAGGAGCCGCCAGGTCAAGGAGGACCCGCGTGTTCAGCACCATGCAGGACGTACCGCTCACCGTCGCCCGGATCCTCACCCACGGAGCCACCGTCCACGGCCGCTCCACCGTCACCACCTGGGACGGGACCGGCCCGGTGACCCGTACGTACGCCGAGGTCGGGGCCCGGGCGGCGCGGCTCGCGCACGCGCTGCGGGACGAGCTCGGGGTGACGGGTGACGACCGGGTGGCGACCCTGATGTGGAACAACGCCCAGCATCTGGAGGCCTACCTGGCCATCCCGTCGATGGGCGCGGTGCTGCACACCCTCAACCTGCGGCTGCCGGCGCACCAGCTGTCGTTCATCGTCAACCACGCCGCCGACCGGGTGGTCATCCTGGACGGCAGCCTGCTGCCGCTGCTGGCCGCGGTGCTGCCGCAGCTGAACCCGACGCTCAAGCACCTGGTGGTGAGCGGCGAGGGCGACCGGTCCGTGCTGGACGGCTTCGCCGGGACGGTGCACGACTACGAGGACCTGATCGCCGGTCGCCCGGACGCGTACCCGTGGCCCACCGACATCGACGAGCGCCAGGCGGCGTCCCTCTGCTACACCTCCGGCACCACCGGCGATCCGAAGGGCGTGCTCTACAGCCACCGCTCGGTGTACCTGCACTGCCTCCAGGTGATCGCGGCCGACAGCTTCGGGCTGACCTCGCGGGACACCGCGCTGCCGGTCGTCCCGATGTTCCACGTGAACGCCTGGGGGATCCCGCACGCCGCGTTCATGTCGGGCGCGAACCTGCTGATGCCGGACCGCTTCCTCCAGCCGAAGCCGCTCGCCGCGATGATCGACCTGGTCAGGCCGACGGTGAGCGCCGCCGTGCCGACGATCTGGAGCGGCCTGCTCGACGAGCTGGACGCAGGCGACTACGACACCTCCACCCTGCGGATGGTCGTGATCGGCGGCTCCGCCTGCCCGCCCGCGCTGATGAAGGCCTTCCAGGACCGGCACGGCATCCCCGTGGTGCACGCCTGGGGCATGACCGAGACCTCGCCGCTGGGCTCCTTCGCCCTCCCGCCGGGCGGGCTGACACCCGAGCAGGAGTGGCCGTACCGCCTCACCCAGGGCCTGTTCCCGGCCTCCGTCGAGGCCCGCCTGACCGGGCCGGCCGGCGAGTTCATGCCGCACGACGGCGTGGCGGCCGGCGAGCTGGAGGTGCGCGGACCGTGGATCGCCGGGGCGTACTACGGGGGCGCGGGCAACGACCCGGAGCGCCCGGACGACAAGTTCAGCGAGGACGGCTGGCTGCGGACCGGTGACGTCGGCACCATCACCGCCGACGGCTACCTGACGCTGACCGACCGGGCCAAGGACGTGATCAAGTCCGGCGGCGAGTGGATCTCCTCGGTCGAGCTGGAGAACGCGCTGATGGCGCACCCGGAGGTCGCGGAGGCCGCCGTCGTCGCCGTCCCGGACGAGAAGTGGGGCGAGCGCCCGCTCGCCACCGTCGTGCTGCGCCCGGGTGCGGTCGCCGGACTGCCCGAGCTGCGGGCGTTCCTGGCGGAGCGGATCGCCTCCTGGCAGCTGCCCGAGCGCTGGTCGATCGTCGAGGCGGTGCCGAAGACCTCGGTCGGCAAGTTCGACAAGAAGGTCATCCGGGCGTCCTACGCGGCCGAGGAGCTGGACGTCACCGTCCTCGGCAAGGAGTAGCCGCCCGCCCCGTGAACGCCGTCGGGCCGCCCTGAGGAGGGG
>NZ_JBHUWW010000008.1:0-78712 GCF_042669755.1 Kitasatospora sp. NPDC057223
GGGCGGGTGGTGCGGGTCATCAGGGAGTCCGATCGTGCGCGGGGTTCACCGGCGGGTCAGGAGGCGGCGCTGTCGCCCTTGCGGCGCAGGCCGAGGACGCCGAACCCGGCGCCGATCACGCCGACCACGATGCCGACCACGCCGAGCACGCGGGCGGTCGAGTCACTGGACTTGGCGTCCGAGGACGAGGCGGCCTGGTCCTGGGAGGAGGTCGCCTCCGGGTGGGTGGTGTGGCTGTCGGCCGCGGGCGAGGCGCCGGCCGCGGCGGGGGCCTTGGTGAGGGTGAGCACGGGCGCGGGCTTGGCCGGCTCGGGCTGGCCCGCCTTGGTCTCGTCGATCCAGCGGACGACCTCGCCGTTGTCGTAGGTCTGGAGCGCCTTGAAGGCCATCGACTCGGTGTCGGTCGGCAGCGGGCCGAGCGAGACGCGGAACTCCTGGAACTGGCCGGGGGCGATCTTCGTCCCGGCGTCGGCGGTCCAGGTGATCTTCGAGACGGCCTCGTTGACGTCGTTGCCGTGCACCTTGATCGGCTTGTCGAGCTTGGCCTTCTCGACGGTGGCGGTCCAACCGGGCAGCGGCAGGGTCCGCACGGAGGCCAGCGGGTGGTCCAGCGGGAGGTTGACCTCCAGCTTGACGGTGCTCGCCGTGTCGCTCTCGTTCGGCACCCGGAAGTCGACGGCGGTGTAGCCGCCCTGCTGGGCGTTGCCCGGCTGGACGGTGACGTGCGCGGAGGCCGGGCCGGCCAGGGCGACGACGCCGGCGGCGGCTGCGAGGACGATACCGGCGGTACGGCGGGCAGGAGTGGAACGCATGGCGGGTGGTCTCCGATCGGAGGAGGGCGGCCTGCTCACCGGGCACGGGGTGGTCCCGCACCACGGGCGGACCGCGCCGTGGGGTTGGCAGCCGGCCGTACCGCTCCATGGGTACGGCCCCGCGTGCGCGCTCCCGGTCACCTGCCGGAGGCAGGGCGGTTCAGCGCGCGAACGCCGCCGCCGGCGGACCCCGCCGGACCACACTGTGCCGCAGCGCCGCCGCCGCGGGCAGCCGGCTCGCGACCTCGTACGCGCCGTACGGGCGGGGGGCGCCGCCCGGGGTGCCCAGCAGGCCGCGCAGCAGCGAGGCGAGCAGGGCGAACGCCGTCCGCAGCGGGGCGGCCAGCTCCTGGGCGGCGGCCGCGGTGACCCGCAGCAGCCGCCAGAGCGCGGCCTCGCCGCGCCGCAGCCACCAGCCGGCCACCAGGGCGGCGGCGAGGTGGCCCGCCAGCATCGCGGGCGTCATGCCGAACAGGCCGCCCTGCCCCCAGGGCGCGGCGGCGTACGCGGCCGGGTCCAGCCCGGCGTCGCTGATCAGCTGCTCGGGGGTCGTCCCCGGGGGCAGGCCGATCAGGGTGCCGGGGTGGCTCTCGTTGCACAGCAGGCGCCCGGCCACCTGATCGACCGTCATCGGCCCCGACGCGCCGTGCCGCATGCCGGCCATGCCGGTTGCGTGCGCGACGAAGCCGTGGAAGAGGCAGTGCAGGGCGACCTGGCCGGCCCCGAGCGCCGCCGCGATGGCCGGCCCCGAACGCTCGCGCCCGCCGAGTGCCGCGGCTGCCGCGAGGACCGCCGCGAAGCCGGCCGCGAGGGCGCTCGGCGCGACGTTCCCGCCGCCTGCCAGGGCGTGCCCGGCCGCCGCTATCAGCGTGCAGACCAGGGCGAACGGCAGGGCCCGCGCCAGCCGGAGATCCCAGGCGGCCGCTCGTACCGGCGCGTCCGGTGCGGCGGCTCCCGGAAGCGGGGCGGCGGGGTGGGAAGTCATGGCCGGGCCATCATCTCATCGGGCACCCGGCGGGAAGGGGCAGGGTCGGAAATGCCTATGAGTAACCCGTTCGGCCCCGCGTGCGTGCTCTAATGCGCGCCGCTCGGCATACACCCTGACGCCAGTCCATCCGCCGGACGAGTGATGAAGGCCCTTCCGCACGGTTCGCCGCCGAAATGCCCGGAGATACCTAGGTGTATGTGGAGCCGCAGCCAGGAGGGACCTCCCGTGGACATCCGGTGGACTCTGCACCTCAAGCGCGACCCGGCCAGCGTCCCGCTGGCCCGGCGCATCCTGCTCGGAGCCATGGAGACCGCCGGCGTGGACCGCCAGCTCTCCTACGACCTCGGCATCGCCCTCACCGAGGCGTGCGCCAACGCGGTCGAACACGCGGCCGGCGGGTGTCCCGACGAGAGCTTCCAGGTCACCGCCTCGATCACCGGCGACCGGCTGCGCATCGAGGTGACGGACTCGGGCCCCGGAATCCCCGGCCTCCCCGTCGCGCCGCCCGCCCCCGCGCCGGCCAGGCCCGTGCGCCGCCCGGCCGCCCCCGCACCCACCCGCCCCGCCGCCCGGCCCCGCAGCCGCCGCGGCCGCGCCACCCTGCCGGCCGCCGTCCTCACCGCCCACCGCTCCCGCCCCGCCGCCGGCCCCGCCCCCTACGACACCCACGTGCTGCCGCCGGGCCGCCCCGCCCCCGTGCCGCGCACCGTCGATCCGGACGCCCTCCCCGACCTCTGCGCGGAGAGCGGGCGCGGCCTGTTCCTCATCCACGCCCTCGCCGACCACGTCCAGCTGCGCAACCACCCGCTGCGCGGCGCGATCGTCAGCTTCGACAAGATCCTCAAGTGGCAGGACGGTTCCCCGCTGGGGATGGCCTCCTGACGGCGCGTCGGGGGCGCCGCCGTGGCCGGGAGCCACTGCCGTCCGGGGTGCGGTCCCGGTGCGTCCCGCAACTTCCCGGACGGGACACCGCCGGGCGCCGGCCGGGTGCCCGTCCGCCCGGGTTGCCGGGCCCGAACGGCCGCCGGACGATGGGGACATGTTGCATCAGATGCGTGCCGAGTACGGGTCCGGCGGCCCCTCCGCCGGGGTGAAGACCTGGCACATGGTCCGCGCCGGTGAGGACGTCGCCATGTGCGGCCGGGAACTGGACGCCGCAGCGCCCGCCCAGGACCCGGAGGAGTGGGACCGGACGGCCGCGCTGAACTGCCACACCTGCGGCGCCGTCTTCCTGCGCGAGACGCCCTACCTGCCGACCGAGCACCAGTAGCGGCGGCCCGGGACGGGCGGCGTGAGCGCCGTGGAGCCGCCGGGCGGCCCGCTGTCGCTGACCGGTGAGTCCGCCGCGCTGCGCGCCGGAGAACCCGGTCTCGACGTCCACGTCGACCGGCTCTGCGGCCGGATCGAGCAGCTCGACCCGCTGCTGCACGCCTTCGTCCCCGAGCCGGGCCGCCACCACCGGCTGCGCGCCGAGGCCCGCGCGCTCGCCGCCCGCCACCCCGCGCCGGAGGGCCGTCCGGTGCTGTACGGCGTCGCGGTCGGCATCAAGGACATCGTCCGGGTGGACGGCCTGGCCACGCATGCCGGATCCGCCCTGCCGCCCGGCGTGCTGGCCGGTCCGCAGGCACCGCTGGTCGGCCGGCTCCGGGCCGCGGGCGCGCTGGTCGCGGGCAAGACCGTGACCGCCGAGTTCGCGATGGCGGCGCCCGGCCCGACCCGCAATCCGCACGACCCGGCGCACACCCCGGGCGGCTCCAGCAGCGGTTCGGCCGCGGCGGTGGCGGCGGGCCTGGTGCCGCTCGCGATCGGCACCCAGACCATCGGCTCGGTGATCCGCCCGGCGGCGTACTGCGGAGTGGTGGGCTTCCGCCCGACGTACGGGCGGATCCCGGTCGCCGGGGTGATCCCGAACGCGCCCAGCCTGGACACCGTCGGGTTCTTCACCGCCGACGTCGCGGGCGCCGCGCTGGCCGCGGCCGTGCTGTGCGACGACTGGCACCCGGCCGGGGCCCCGGCGGACGGGGCCGGGCCGGTGCTGGGGGTGCCCGTCGGGCCGTACCTCGACCAGGCCGGCCCGCAGGCCGCGGCCGCCTTCGCGGCGCAACTCGACACGCTGGAGCGGGCCGGGCTGGCCGTCCGCCGGGTCGAGTTGATCCCGGACTTCGACGAGGTCGTCCGCCACCTGCACACCCTCGGCGGCTTCGAGGCGGCCCGGGTGCACGCCGACTGGTTCGCCCGCTTCGGCGGCCTCTACCGGCACGAGACGGCCGCCGCCCTGCGGCACGGCCAGGGCGTCGGTGCGGACGACCACGCGGCGGCGCTGCTCGCCAGGGCGCAGTTCCGTGCGCGGATCGCCTCGGCCGCTCTCCGGGAGGGTGTCGACCTCTGGCTGGCACCGGCCGCCACCGGGCCGGCCCCGCGAGGGCTCGACAGCACGGGCGACGCGGTGATGTCGCTGCCCTGGAGCTACGCCGGGCTGCCGGCGCTGAGCCTGCCGGCCGGGTGTGCGCCGGGCGGGCTGCCGCTCGGCCT
Source organism: Kitasatospora sp. NPDC057223 (assembly GCF_042669755.1). Taxonomy (NCBI): domain Bacteria; kingdom Bacillati; phylum Actinomycetota; class Actinomycetes; order Kitasatosporales; family Streptomycetaceae; genus Kitasatospora; species Kitasatospora sp. NPDC057223. The sequence goes on from NZ_JBHUWW010000008.1 coordinate 4,333, forward strand.
GCAGTGCGTCGGGGCGCCCGGTGCGGACGAGCGGCTGCTCGGCCTGGCGGCCGTGCTGGAGCGGGCGCTGGCGGGCGTCGGGCCCGGTTAGGCCCGCCGGCCGGGGCTAGGCTGGCACCCGTTCCCCGTCCCCGTTCCCGTCGTGACAACCGAGGTGCGCAGTGGCCCTTTCCTCCACGGACGGTTCCTCCACGGACGGACGTTCCACGGCGGGACGTCCCACCGACGGGCGGGTGCTGCGCGGCGAGGAGACCCGCCGGGCGGTGCTGCGGCGGGCGGTCGAGATCGCCTCGGTCGAGGGCCTCGGCGCGCTGTCGATCGGCCGGCTGGCCACCGACCTGGGGCTGAGCAAGAGCGGGGTGTTCGCGACCTTCGGCTCCAAGGAGGAGCTGCAGCTCGCGGCCGTCCGGGCGGCCCGGCGGATCTTCTTCGACGCCGTGATCGAGCCCGCCCGGGAGCTGGGGCCGGGGCTCGGCCGGGTGTGGGCGCTGTGCGGCGGGTGGCTGGAGTACTCGCGGGCCCGGGTGTTCCCCGGCGGGTGCTTCTTCTACGAGGTGTCGGCGGAGTTCGACGCCCGGCCCGGCCCGGTCCGCGACCTGCTCGCGGACTGCGCCCGGGAGTGGGAGGCGACCTTGCTGGAGGCGCTGGCCGGTGCCCGGGCGGTCGGCGGGCTGCCCGCCGACGCGGACCTCGACCAGTTGGCGTTCGCGTTGATCAGCTTCACCGAGACGGCCAACTCGCAGGCGCTGCTGTTCGGCGAGGAGCGCCCGTACGACCGTGCCGCGCGGGCCGTCCTGGGCCTGCTGCGGGCCGAGGCGGCCGACCCCGCGCAGCTGCCCGGCTGACCCTGGCCCTGGCCCTGGCCCTGGCCTTGGCCCGGATCCAGGTGGTCCGGGCTTCTGCCTGAGCCAATAGATGCACGAACGGTCGTGCTAATATCTCCGCAGTTCGGCCCCCGCACCCCCAGGCAGCCCGACAGGGAGAACCTCATGGACCCGGCCGTCGCCCTCCTGCGCACCACCCTGAACACCACCGCACTGCTCGCCCCCCGCGCCGCCGGGCGCGCCGCCTTCGAGCTCTTCCTGCGCCCGCTGCGACGCAGCAGGGTCCGCGGCACCGAGCGCGACGTGCACGACCGCGCGGTCACCGGGGAGCTGACCGTCAACGGCAAACGGGTCGTCGTCTACCGCTGGGGCGACGGCGCCAGGCCCGTCCTGCTGCTGCACGGCTGGCAGTCCCGGGCCTCCCGCTACGCGGCCTTCGTCCCGCGCCTGCAGGCGCTGGGCCTGAGCCCGGTCGCCTTCGACGCCCCCGGCCACGGCGACTCCGGCGGCCGGAGCACCACGATCCTGGAGTACCGCGACGTGATCCGCGCCCTCCAGGAGACGTACGGGACCTTCCACTCCGTGATCGCCCACTCCTTCGGCGTCAGCTGCGCCTACCTGGCGCTGCGCGACGGCGTACGGGCGGAGCGGCTGGTCGCCCTTGCCGGCGTCGCCGAGTTCGGCTACCTGCCGGCCGGCTTCTGCGCCCGGCTCGGCCTGAACGCCCGGATCGAGCGGGACCTGCGGCGCCGGATCGAGCACGAGTTGTTCGCCGGTACCGCGAACGTCTGGCAGCACTTCGACGCCACCCACGACCCCGCCGCCGTCACCCCGTCCACGCTGGTCGTCCACGACGAGGACGACACCGTGGTCGGCATCGGCCAGGCGCACCGCCTCAAGGCCGCGTACGGCGACCGGCTGGAGCTGATCACCACCCGGGGGCTCGGCCACCGCAGGATCCTGGCCGACCCGGCCGTGATCGACAACGCGATCGGCTTCCTGGCCGGCGACGACCTGACCGGCACCCACCTGACCGGCACCGATCTACCCGGCACCGACCTGACCGGCACCGATCTGGCTGACACCGATCTGGCCGGCACCGACCTGGAGGCCCGTACCGCATGAGCACCCACGACAACGGCGCGCCGGGCACCGCCGGCATCCGCGCCGCGCACGGCCACGCGCTCGCCCTGGCCGGGGCGGCCGTCGCCGCCGTCCGCCCGGCCGACCTCGCCCGGCCCACCCCCTGCGGGGACTGGACGCTGGCCGACCTGCTCGGCCACGTGATCGGCCGCAACCACGCGATGGCGGCGGCCGCGCTGGGCGCCGGCCCGGACCTCGCGCTCTGGGCGGACCTGCCGTGCGGCGACGATCCGGCCGCGACGCTCGCGGAGTCGGTGCTGGCGCTGGAGGCCGCCCTCGACGGGGCCGCGGCGGACGGGCGGCCGTTCTGGCTCCCGGAGATCCGCACGGACAGGCCCTTCCCGGCCGAGGTGGCGCTGTCGTTCCACTTCCTGGACACCCTGGTGCACGCCTGGGACGTGTCCGTGAGTCTCGGCCGCCCTCAGCCCTGCCCGCCCGAGCCCGCGGCCCTGCTGCTCACGGTCGCGTCCCGGGTGCCGCCCGGCCCGGACTTCCGGGGGCCCGGCCGGCAGTTCGGCGAACAGCTCGGCGCGCCGGACGGCGCCGGGCCGTTCGAACGCGCTCTCGCCCTACTGGGCCGCGACCCGCACTGGGCGCCCGCCCGCTAGCCGCCGGGCACCGGACGGCCGGCACGGGGCGGCCGAGAACGGCGCCGGCGAAACAGGGCGGCCGAGAACGGAGCGGGCGGCCCCGTCCGGAGCCGCCCGCCGCCCGCCCGTCACCCGTCGGCTCAGCCGCCGGCCTTGCGGCGGAAGTTGCGCTTGCCGCCGGCCGCGCTGTGCGCGCCGTGGATCTTGCCGTCGGCGCCGGGGCCGCCGCCCGCGCCGTCCGTCCGGACGCCCTGCTTGCGCTCCAACGCGGCGAGGAACTTCGCCTTGACGTCGTCCTGCGCGGGCGCCGGGGCCTCGGTCGCCTCCGGAGTGCCGGTGCTGTCGGTCGCCGCTACATCGCTTACATCGCTTACATCGTTGCTCATGAAGAACCTCCTGGACGGGGGTGGCGCCGGATCACGCGTTCACGCACACGATGCCACGTCCGGGAGGGTGCGGCGCCCAGTATCCGCCCCGTCCGCCCGGCTCGGGGCCCCACGGGGGCGGTGGCGGGTCAGCGGGTGTGCTCGGCCTCGTCGGGGAAGCGAGGTCCGCCGATGAGGAAGAGCAGGGCCGCGGTGGGGAAGCCGATGGCGGCGGCGACGACGACGATGAACTGCCAGACCATCAGAACGCTCCTCGTGTAGTCCCGGGTGCTCCCGGTTGTCCGTTCGATATAAGACAGTATGTCCGGGATTGTGGTACTGCCATCGGACATCCTCGGCGGATCGCCGCAGGGGTCTGTGCACCGCGCCCGCCCGGCGGCCACACTGTCGGGATGCAGGTACAGCTCGCAGGGGAAGCGCAGCAGCCCGGCCGGGAGAGCGAGGACTTCGCCGCCGCCTCCCCGGAGGCCCTGGTACTGCTCGACGGGTCGAGTTCGCCGGACGGGATGGAGTCCGGCTGTCGCCACGGCACCGCGTGGTACGTGCGCCGGCTCGGCGTCCACCTGCTGGCCCGGATGACCGACCGCACCGACCGCTCGATCGCCGAGTGCCTGGCCGACGCCATCGCCGAGACCGCCGCGCTGCACGGCGGGCGCTGCGACCTCGGCCACCACAACACGCCCGCCGCGATGGTGGTGGCCGCCCGCCGCCACGGCAGCGCACTGGAGTACCTGGTGCTGGGCGACTCGCTGCTGGTGCTCCAGCCGCACGACGGGCCGCCCCGGGTGATCGGCGGCAACCAGGGCTTTCCGGCGGGCGAGGAGCTGCGCCGGCGGATCTGGGCGACCGTGCCGGGCTCGGCCGAGCGCGCGGAGCTGCACCAGCGGTACGCGCTCGCCGTCCGCGCCGCCCGCAACACCGGCAACGGGCCGTGGATCGCGGCCGCCTCGCCGAGGGCCGCCGAGCACGCCGAGACCGGCTTCGCGCCGCTGGCCGGGCTGTCCGCCGTCGCCGCGCTGTCGGACGGCGCCTCGCGCTACACCGAGCGGTTCGGGCTCGGCAGCTGGTCGGATGCGCTGCGCCTGCTCGCCGAATCCGGCCCGGCGGAGCTGATCGCCCAGGTCAGGGCGGTGGAGCGGGCCGACCACCGGTGCGAGCGCTGGCCGCGCGGCAAGGCCTACGACGACGCCTCGGCCCTGTACGCCCGGATCTGATCGTCAGATCCGGGCGTACCGGGCCGAGGCTGCCGCCGCTCGCCGTCCGTCAGTCGACGGGGTGGCCGAACGAGCCGGACTGGAAGTCCCGCATCGCCTGCTCCAGCTCGCGGTGGCTGTTCATCACGAACGGTCCGTACCAGGCGACCGGCTCCCGGATCGGCTGCCCGCCCAGGATGATCACGTCCAGGTTGGGGTGCCGGGAGTCCTGCCGGGCGTCGGCGGAGATGGTGAGGGTGTCGCCCTCGCCGAACACCGTCGCCTGGCCGGTGTGCACCGGGCGGCGCTCGGCGCCGACGGTGCCGTCACCGTTCAGGACGTACGCGAGGGCGTTGAAGTCGCGCCGCCACGGGATGGTGACCTGCGCGCCGGGGGTGACGGTCGCGTGCAGCAGGGTGATCGGGGTGTGGGTGGCACCGGGGCCCTGGTGGCCGTCCAGCTCGCCGGCGATCAGGCGCAGGATCGCGCCGCCGTCGGAGGTGGAGAGCAGCTTCACGTGCCCGCCGTGGATGTCCTGGTAGCGCGGGGCGGTCATCTTGTCGGCGGACGGGAGGTTCACCCAGAGCTGGATGCCGTGGAAGAGGCCGCCGGTGGCGACCAGCGACTCCGGCGGGGTCTCGATGTGCAGGATGCCGGAGCCGGCCGTCATCCACTGGGTGTCGCCGCCGCCGAGGTGGCCGCCGCCGCCGTGCGAGTCCTTGTGGATGAACTCGCCGTCGATCAGGTAGGTGACGGTCTCGAAGCCGCGGTGCGGGTGCCAGGGCGTGCCCTTGGGCTCGCCGACGCCGTACTCCACCTCGCCCATCTGGTCCATCATGATGAACGGGTCGAGCTGCTTGGTGTTGATCTTGGCGAAGGCCCGGCGGACGGGGAATCCCTCGCCCTCGAAGCCCTCGGGGGCGGTGGCCACCTGGAGGACCGGCCGCGGCGTCGTGACGGCGGGGTCGGGGGTGGTGACGCGCGGGAGGGTCAGCGGGTTGTCGACGGTCACGGCGGGCATGTCGGCCTCCTTCGGGAGTCTTTGGCCTACGCCCCAAAGAATAGTTCAACTCTCAACCACAAGCAAGTTGAAAGTTGAACCAATTGGGCGGAGGTCCGCTCCGAGCCTCCCCGGGCGGGATCAGCCGTACATCCGCCGCATGGTGAAGTCCACCATCTGCTCCACGGCCTTCGCGTCGAACACCATCCGGTGCTCGCCCTCCATGTCCAGCGCGAAGCCGTACCCCGTCGGCAGCAGGTCCAGCACCTCGGCGCCGCTCACGCTGAAGTGCTTGGAGTCCTTGCCGGCGTACCGGCGCAGCTCCTTCAGTGAGCTGAACATCGGGATCACCGGGGTCGGGGTGTTGTGCAGCGCGAGGAAACCGGGGCGGTCGCCGCGCGGGCAGTGCACCTTGGAGGTGATGAAGATCGCCTGGAAGTCCTCCACCGCCATCGAGCCCGTGGTGAAGGCCCGGACCGCGTCCGCCAGCGAGGGCGGCGAGGGCTCCGGGTACAGGGACTGCTGCGGCGCGGCCTGCGGCTGCTCGCCGTACGGGCCGGGGCCGGGCATGCCGTTCATTCCCGGCTGCGGCCCCGCCTGCTGCTGGTAGGGGTCGCCCGGATATGCGGTCTGGTCATAGCCGTACACACGGACAGGCTAGCGGGAGCGCGCACCCCTGTGCGGCGGTCGATCCTGACAGGAGTACCGGCTCCCGGTTGTGGGAGGTTGCCACGGCCCGGGCCGGACGGCACGGTGCCGCGACGTGACAACGTTCATAACCGATTTCCCTACTGATTCCCCGCGAAGGGCTTGAACAAGTTACCGCTGGGTAGCATCATGATGTCTACTGGTGGGTAAGTGGGGTGCCCGGCGCGGCGAACCCCCGGAAGCGACGAACCGGAGAAAACGGCCATGGGTCACTACAAGTCCAACCTGCGGGACGTGGAGTTCAACCTCTTCGAGGTGTTCGGCCGCGACCAGGTGTACGGCACCGGTCCGTTCGCCGACATGGACGTCGAGACCGCGAAGAACATCCTCAGCGAGATCGCACGCCTCGCCGAGAACGATCTCGCCGCGTCCTTCACCGACACCGACCGCAACCCGCCGGTCTTCGACCCCGAGACCAACACCGCGCCGATCCCGGCCGCGTTCAAGAAGAGCTACCAGACCTTCATGGACGCCGAGTGGTGGCGCCTGGGCATCCCGGAGGCCATCGGCGGCCAGGTCACCCCGAACTCGCTGATCTGGGCGTTCGCCGAGCAGATCCTCGGCTCGAACCCGGCCGTCTGGATGTACTCCTCCGGCCCGGCCTTCGCCGGCGTCGTCCACGAGGAGGGCACCGAGGAGCAGTCCAAGGTCGCCCAGCTCATGGTCGACAAGCAGTGGGGCGCCACCATGGTGCTGACCGAGCCCGACGCGGGCTCCGACGTCGGCGCCGGCCGCACCAAGGCGATCAAGCAGGAGGACGGCTCCTGGCACATCGAGGGTGTGAAGCGCTTCATCACCTCGGGCGAGCACGACATGTCCGAGAACATCATCCACCTGGTGCTGGCCCGCCCCGAGGGCGGCAAGCCGGGCACCAAGGGCCTGGGCCTCTACATCGTCCCGAAGTACGACTTCGACTGGGAGAGCGGCGAGCTCGGCGAGCGCAACGGCGTCTACGCCACCAACGTCGAGCACAAGATGGGCCTCAAGGCCTCGAACACCTGCGAGATGACCTTCGGCGCCAAGCACCCGGCCAAGGGCTGGCTGCTCGGCGAGAGCGTCGACGGCATCCGCCAGATGTTCAAGATCATCGAGTTCGCCCGGATGATGGTCGGCACGAAGGCCATCGCCACCCTCTCCACCGGCTACCTGAACGCGCTGGAGTACGCCAAGGAGCGCGTGCAGGGCGCCGACATCTCCAACTTCCTGGACAAGGCCGCCCCCCGGGTCACCATCACCAACCACCCGGACGTCCGCCGCTCGCTGATGACCCAGAAGGCGTACGCCGAGGGCATGCGCGCGCTCGTCCTGCTCACCGCCTCCACCCAGGACGACGTCCTCGCGGCCCGCCTGCGCGGCGAGCACGACGAGGCCGCCGAGCGCCTCAACGACCTGCTGCTGCCGATCGTCAAGGGCTACGGCTCGGAGAAGTCCTACGAGCAGCTCGCGCAGTCCCTGCAGACCTTCGGCGGCTCCGGCTACCTGCAGGAGTACCCGATCGAGCAGTACATCCGGGACGCCAAGATCGACACCCTCTACGAGGGCACCACCGCGATCCAGGGCCTGGACTTCTTCTTCCGCAAGATCGTCAAGGACGGCGGCCAGGCGCTCACCGCCGTCTCCGAGCAGATCCAGAAGTTCCTCGGCGCGGCCGAGGGCGGCGACGCCCTCGCCACCGAGCGCGAGCTGCTCGCCAAGGCCGCCGGCGACCTGGAGGCCATCGTCGGCAAGATGCTGGCCGACCTCTCCTCGGTCGAGCAGGACGTCCGGAACATGTACAAGGTGGGCCTCAACAGCACCCGCCTGCTGATGGTCTCCGGCGACGTCGTGATCGGCTGGCTGCTGCTGCGCCAGGCCACCGTCGCGCTCGCCAAGCTGGAGGCCGGGGCCTCGGAGAAGGACGTCGCCTTCTACCAGGGCAAGGTCGCCGCCGCCCGCTTCTTCGCCCGCAACATCCTGCCGACGATCACCCCGCAGCGGCTGATCGCCGAGGGCGTCGACAACGAGATCATGGACCTGGCGGAGGAGGCGTTCTGACGCCGCCCGCTCCGATGACCGCCTGACCCACCCTCAGCACCAGGGGGCCCGCCACTTCGGCGGGCCCCTTCGTGCTGTCCGGCGCCGGGGCGGGCGGCTCGGCTCAGCCGCTGCGCAGGGCCTTCAGCGGGTCCGTACGGGCGGCCCGCAGGGCCGGGTAGAGGCCCGCCAGCAGCCCGACCGCACTGCCGATCAGCGGGGCGGGCAGGGTGGCCGCGGGCTGGAGCACCGCCGTCCAGTCCCGGGCGGCGGCCACCGCCAGCACGGTGAGCACGCCCAGGCCGGTGCCGACCAGGCCGCCGAGGGTGCCCAGTGCGGTCGACTCGGTGAGGAACTGCCCGGCGATGTGCCTGGTCCGGGCGCCGAGGGCGCGGCGCAGGCCGATCTCCTCGGTGCGCTCCAGCACCGCCACCAGGGTCGTGTTGGCGATCCCGACGGCGCCCACCAGCAGGCAGATCGCGGCCAGCGCGAGGAACAGCCCGGTCAGGTCGGACGTCACGCCGTCCTGGAGGCCGCGCGGGTCCGGCGGCGGGACGACGGTGAAGGCGCCGGGCGCGTCCGGGCGCAGCGCGAGCGGCAGCTGCTCGGCGACCACCGGCGCCGCGCCGACCCGGGTGGCGACCAGCGCCTGGGCACCCGTGTCGCCGCCGGCCGGCGGGTTGCCGAAGCGGTCCAGCGCGGTCGAGGCCGGGATGATCACGCCGAGCAGCGCGCCCGGCCGCCGCCGGACGTCCGAGTAGATCCCGACGACCGTGTACGGGATGCCGCCGATGAAGATCGCCGGCTGCGCGTCGAGCCTGGTCACCCCGAGCCGCCTCGCGGCGGCCGCACTGAGCAGCGCCACCGGTTGCCGGGACGTCTGCACGTACGGGTCGAAGGTGACCCCGGCCGCGAGGGTGGGCTCCATGGCCGCCACGGCGCCCGGGGTGGCGGCCAGCAGGGTCAGGCCCTGGCCGGCGTCCGGGCCGCCCGGGGTGCTCGTCATCGCCGGGCTGCCCGGGACGGTCCACCAGACGCCGCCGGCCGCCACCCCGTCGATCCGGGCCAGCCGGCTGTCGGTGTCCTCGGGGAAGTCCGTCGGCGGATCGGTGCCCGGCGGCAGTCCGTCGGCGGACGGGTGCTCGCCGGCCGTCACCGTGGTCGCCCTCGTCAGGCTGAACTGCGCGCCGATCTGCCCGGAGGCGGTGGCGGTCAGTCCGAGGACGGCGACGAACGCGCCGATCCCGAGCACCGTGCCGAGCATCGTCAGCGCCGAGCGGCCCGGCCGCTGCAGGGTGCCCGACATCGCCTCGGCGAACAGGTCGCGCGGGCCCAGCCGGGAGGCGGGCCCCTGCACCGCGCTGCGGGCCATCAGCCGCCCACCGCAGGTGTCGTGAGCTCCGACAGGCGGCCGTCGCTGATCCGTACCGAGCGCCGGGCGTGCTCCGCGACCGCCGGGTCGTGGGTGATCACCACCAGCGTGTGGCCCCGCGCGTGCAGTTCCTCGAACTGGGCGAGCACGGCGGTCGCGTTGGCCGAGTCCAGGTTGCCGGTCGGCTCGTCGCAGAGCAGCAGGCTCGGCCGGTTGACCAGGGCGCGGGCGATCGCCACCCGCTGGCGCTCACCGCCGGACAGCGTGCCCGGCAGGGCCTGCGTCCGGTGCGCCAGGCCGACCTGGTGCAGGGCCTCCCGGGCGGCCGCCCGGCGGCGGGCGCGCGGGGTGCGGTTGTAGACCTGGGCGAGCAGGACGTTCTCCTCGGCGGTGCGGTGCGCCAGCAGGTGGAAGGACTGGAAGACGAAGCCGATCCGGCGCCCGCGCAGGGTGGAGCGGTCCCGGTCGCCGAGCCGGGCGGTGTCGATGCCGTCCAGCTCGTAGCTGCCGGTGGTGGGGGTGTCGAGCAGGCCCAGCAGGTGCAGCAGGGTGGACTTCCCGGAGCCGGACGGTCCGGTCACCGCCACGTACTCGCCCCGGCGGATCACCAGGTCGGACGGGTGCAGGGCGGTCACCGGAGGCGGGCCGGGGAAGCTCCGGCCGACGCCCGTCAGGGCGATCACCGGCGGGGCGGGCTCGGGCGGTCCGTCCGCGCTGCCGGCGGGGTTGCCGGTGGGCATCGGGGTGCCGGTCACTTCCCGACCACCACCTGGTCACCGGCCTTCAGCGCGCCGGCGTCGTCCGGCGTCACGGCGACGAGGCCGCGGTCGGTGGCGCCCGTCGTCACGGCCACCGTGCTGCGCTGCCCGGCGGCGTCGGCCTTGGTGACCGACGTCCGGCCCGCCGAGGTGGTGAACACGGCCGCGACCGGCACGCTCAGCACGGGCGTGGTGGAGGAGCCGGTGAGCACCGCGATCCGGACGTTCTGCCCGTTCATGGCGGCCGGCAGCGGTGTGGCGGGGGTGATGGCCAGCGGGACGTACAGCGCCCCGCCCTGGCCGGCGCCCGGCCCCGACGCGCCGCCCTGACCGAGGCCCTGCCCGCCGCCGGAGCCGCTGCCGCCCGCGCCGGCCGGGGTGCTTCCGGCGGCGCCGCCGATCGGGATCACCCGTCCGGCCGGGGCGACGGTGGTCGGCGTGCCCAGCGCCGCCACCGTGCCGGTGAGCGTGGTGTTGCTGGTCTCCGAGAAGATCTGCACGGCCATCCCGGCCCGCACCGCGGCGGCCTGGGCCTGCGTCGGCTGTGCGGTCAGCGAGAGCCCGCCGCTGGTCAGGGTGAGCAGCGGGCCCGAAGCCGGCGCTCCCACAGCGCCGTTCACGGCGGTGACGGTAGCCGGAAAGACCGGCAGGAAGACCACGTGGGCGGCGGGCACCATCGGGCCGTTCAGCGCTGCGGCCTTCGCCAGTGCGGTCTTCGCCGCGCTCAACTCCTTTCGGGCTGAGGTGAGTTGCTGGTCGATGCCGAGCCCGCCGGTGCCGCCCGTGGCGGTCCCGGTGCCTGCTCCGGCGGTGGGGCCGGCGGTCGGGGCGGTGCCCGGGGCGGGCGTCGTCGGGGCTTCGGCGGCGGCCTTCTTCTGGGCGGTCAGGGCGTCCACGCTCTGCTGGGCGGTGTCGACGGCCTTCTTCGCCGTGTCCACCGCCTGCTGGGTCGCGGCGCCGGTGGTGGGCACCGGTTGGCCGAGCCGGCCGTAGAAGTCCGACACGGCCTGGGCGGTGCCGGTGCCGAACGCCCCCTTCTCGTCGGAGTGGACCGAGAGGCCCAACGCCACCAGCGCGTCCTGCAGTTCGGTCACGTCGGGGCCGGTGGCGCCCGGCTTCAGGTCGCGGTAGGCGGGCACGGCGCCGGACAGTGCGAACAGCGGCTGGCCGGACACCTCGGCGAGCAGCCGGCCCGGCGCGACCTCGTCGCCCACCTGCACGTTCAGCGCGGACACGTACAGCTGGGTCACCTCCGCCGACGCCGGGGTCGCGGTCACGTTGTACTGGGTCGGCGGGTAGACCGTGCCGCGCACCACCACCGAGGGGGTCAGCACCTGCATCGTCGCGGCCGCCGTGAGCACCGTGTTCGGCGGGGGCGCCGTCTGCGCGACCCGCTCGGCCGGCGACCTGATCAGCGAGGACGCCGCCAGCCCGCCGACCGAGACCAGGGTCGCGACCGCGGCGACGGCCAGCAGGACGCGCTGCCTGCGGACCGTCCGGGACAGCCCCTCCGGTCCCTGTAGCTCCTGCACCGGCCCGTCCAGCCGGACGTCACCCGTCCCCACCGTGCCCGTCCCCACCGTGCCCGCGCCCTCGTGCCCGCGCCCGAACAATCCGCTCGCCCCCAAGCCGTCCGAATCTTCCGTACCTGCTGTGCTGCTGCCCGGCCGTCAGCCCCCGGCGCCTGCCGTGCCCTCCGCGCCCGCCGGGCCGGTCGTGGCGATCTGCGCGCTGCCCGCCCGCTGCTCCGAGGGCTGGAACCACGGCCGGTCGGCGACGGCCGCCGCGGCTCCGGGCAGCTGTGGCCCCTGGCCTGCCTGCGGGCGGTCCCGGCGGCGCCCCGTACGGGCCGCCGCCCTGATCCTTGCCGCAACTCGGCCATAAGAACAGGCAGTTACGAGGGGAATTCGCAGCCGTTCCGGTGACCTTCCGTGGGCACACGGAACCGCTCCGTACAGGCCTCCGGTGGGCGCGCGGCCATCGACCGGTGGTCAGCTCCGGCCAGGCCGGGGCGGGTTGGGCGAACGCGGGCGCGAGTGCCGTCCACGGCGCCGGTACGGGTGTTTTCACGGCGCGGTCCGCGTTCTGTATCCGTTCCCGGGATCCGCCTGTCATGTCCGTGTACGGGCATATGCTCAAGGTGCGAAGCCGCCTCCCCAACCGGTTTCGACCCTCCCTCGACCCAGGAGCAGCATGTCGACCGCCGCCCGCCAGGCCTTCTTCGACCGGACGCACACCGATGACCTGATCGCGTTCCTCGGCACCTCACCGTCGCCCTACCACGCGGTGGCGAGCGCCGCCGCGCGGCTGGAGAAGGCCGGCTTCCGTCAGGTGTCCGAGACGGACGCCTGGGACGGTGCGACCGGGGGGCGGTACGTCATCCGGGGCGGCGCGCTGATCGCCTGGTACGTGCCGGAGAACGCGGGCCCGCAGACGTCGTTCCGGGTGGTCGGCACCCACACCGACTCGCCGAACCTCCGGGTCAAGCCGCTGCCGGACACCGCCGCGGCCGGCTGGCGGCAGGTGGCGGTGGAGATCTACGGCGGCGTCCCGCTGAACACCTGGCTCGACCGCGACCTCGGGCTCTCCGGGCGCCTGGCCCTGCGGGACGGCAGCACCCGGCTCGTCCAGATCGACGAGCCGCTGCTGCGCGTGCCGCAGCTGGCGATCCACCTCGACCGCCAGGTCAACGACGGCCTCAAGCTGGACAAGCAGCGCCACCTCACGCCGATCTGGGGCCTCGGCGCGATCGACGAGGGTTCGCTGATCGAGTACGTCGCGGAGCGTGCCGGCGTCCCCGCCTCGGACATCGTCGGCTGGGACCTGATGACCCACGACGTCCAGCCGCCCGCCTACCTGGGCCGGGACCGCGAGCTGCTGGCCGGCCCGCGGCTGGACAACCTGCTGTCCGTGCACGCCGCCACCGCCGCGCTGGCCGCCATCGCCGGCGCCGACCTGCCGTACATCCCGGTGCTGGCCGCCTTCGACCACGAGGAGACCGGGAGCGAGTCGGACACCGGCGCCCAGGGCCCGCTGCTCGGCAACGTGCTGGAGCGCAGCGTTTACGCCCGCGGCGGCACGCCGGAGGACCGCGCCCGCGCACTGGCCGGCACGGTCTGCCTCTCCTCCGACATGGGCCACGCCGTCCACCCGAACTACAGCGAGCGGCACGAGCCGGGCCACCACCCGCTGCCCAACGGCGGGCCGATCCTGAAGGTCAACGTCAACAACCGGTACGCGACGGACGGCGTGGGCCGGGCGGTCTTCACCGCCGCCTGCGAGCGGGCCGGTGTGCCCTGGCAGGCCTTCGTCTCCAACAACGCGATGCCCTGCGGTACGACGATCGGCCCGATCACGGCGGCCCGGCTCGGCATCACCACCGTGGACTGCGGCATCGCCGCGCTGTCGATGCACTCGGCCCGCGAGCTGTGCGGCGCCGACGACCCGTACCTGCTGGCCAGCGCGATCAAGGCCTTCCTGGAGGGCTGACCGGACAGCCGGACAACCGGACATCCGGGAAACCGGGAAACCGGAAAAGGGGCCCGGGAGCACCTGCTCCCGGGCCCCTCCGCGCTCCCTGCCCGGCTACTCGTCCATGCCCGCCAGCACGAGCGGCAGCCGACGCGCACCACCCGGCGTGAGCTTCACCGGCACGCCCCAGTCCTGCTGGTGCACGTGGCAGGCCGGGTACTCGATCTCCGGGTCGTCGTCGCAGGAGGCGGCCATCGCGGAGACGTGCAGGACGCCTTCGGTGACCTCCTCGGACAGCACCAGTTCGCGGTTCAGCGCCGAGTCGGCGCCCGCACCGGAGAGCAGCAGCTCCGGCGGGGTGGAGCTGACCAGCAGCCGGGTGGACGGGCCGTAGCGCTCGTCCAGCTTCTGCCCGGCCGGTGCGGAGAACACCACGTCGAGCTGGAACACGCCCGGCGCGACCTCGGTCGCCGCGCGCTGCGTGCGGTGCGCGACCGACTCGACCCGGACGGCCTCCTCGGGCAGCCGGAGCCTGGTCAGCCGGTGCCTGGCGGACTCGACGACCACGATGTCCCCGTCCACCAGGACGGCGCCCGAGGGCTCCCGCAGGTCGGTGGCCAGCGTGGTCACCTCGCCGCTCGCACCCTCCTCGGCCGGCGGGGTGAAGCGGCGCAGCGCGTGGTTGTACGTGTCGGCGATCGCGACCGATCCGTCGGGCAGCACCGTCACCCCGAGCGGGTGCTGGAGCAGGGCCTGGGCGGCCTCGCCGTCCCGGTGCCCGAAGTCGAAGAGGCCGGAGCCGACGGCCGTGTGCACGGTCTTTGTTTCACGTGAAACCCACCGGACGGCGGAGGTCTCCGAGTCGGCCACCCAGAGCCGCTCGCCGTCCGCGGAGACGGCCAGCCCGGACGGCTGCGCGAACCAGGCCTCCGCCACCGGCCCGTCCACCAGGCCCTCGTTGGTGGTGCCGGCCGCCACGCCCACCGTGCCCGCCGCCGGGTCGAACGCCCAGAGCTGGTGCACTCCGGCCATCGCGATCCAGACCCGGCCGTCGAACCAGGCCACGTCCCAGGGCGAGGACAGGTCGACCTCGCGGGCCGGGCCGTCGGTCGCCGACCCCTGCCACCACTGCTTTCCGGTGCCCGCGAGGGTGCGCACCTCGCCGTCCGCGAGCCGGACGCCGCGCAGCGCGTGGTTCACCGTGTCGGCGACCACCACGTCGTACCCGAGCTCCAGGCCCTCCGGCACCAGCGCGAGGCCCTGCGGCTCGCTGAACCGGGGGGTGAGGCCGTCCACCAGCCCGCGCTCGCCGTCCCCGATCCGGCGGACCACGCGCTCGCCGTCCTCGGCCAGCTCGACCAGCGAGTGGTGCCCGGAGTCCGCGACCAGGAAGTTCCCGTTCGGCAGCCGCAGCACCTTGCCGGGGAACTTCAGGTCCCCCGCGACCGGCTCCGCCGGCACGTACGGGCTGTCGCCGCGCCGCAGCGTCCCCTTCGCCTCGTGCTCGGCCTCCAGCTCCTCCACCAGCCGCGCGATGGCGTGCGCGTGCCCCTCGCCGGCGTGCTGCGCGACCACGTACCCCTCGGGGTCGATCACCACCAGCGTCGGCCAGGCCCGCACCGCGTACTGCTTCCACGTCACCAGCGCCGGATCGTCCAGCACCGGGTGGTGCACCTCGTACCGGGCCACCGCGTCGACCACCGCCCGGTGGTCGGCCTCGTGCACGAACTTGGGGGAGTGCACGCCGACGATCACCACGGTGTCGCGGTGCTTCTCCTCCAGCTCGCGCAGCTCGTCCAGGACATGCAGACAGTTGATGCAGCAGAAGGTCCAGAAGTCCGCGATGACGATCTTCCCGCGGAAGTCCGCGAGGACGAGATCCTTGCCACCGGTGTTCAGCCAACCGCCTGCCCCGACCAGCTCGGGGGCGCGTACACGTGCACGAGATGCCATACCCCCATCAAACCGCACCACCACTGTCCGCATTCCGGGCACTCCCCGCCTGTGGCGCACCGGACAGCTGCCAGCGGGTCTCGCCGTCCTGCTGCTCGGTGGTGGGGGTGAGGCCGGCGGCGCGGGCGACGGCGGCGGAGGCGTGGTGGTCGGGGTGGATGTGGGCGGTGACGGTGTGCACGCCCTGGCCGGTCAGCCAGTCGGTCAGGGCGCGGGCGGCCTCGGCGGCGAGGCCGCGGCCCTGCCAGGGGGTGCCGATCACCCAGGCGATCTCGGCGGTGCCCGGGGCGGCGGTCGCCTGGAGGTAGCCGGCGGCCCGGCCGTCGGCGCGCAGCCGGACGATCCAGTTGCACCACGAGACGTCCGGGTCGGGGGAGCCCGCGGTCTGCCGCCGGTAGCGGGCGCGCAGGGCGTCGGGGGTGGCCGGCTCGCCTCCGGTGAAGTGGTGCAGGGCGGGGTCGGCCAGGACGGCGGCCATCTCCTCGGCGTCCTCGACGCGCAGGGGCAGCAGGTCGAGGCGTGCGGTGCGGATGGCGGCGGCGGAGACGGGTCGCATACGGGCATTCAACCCGTCCCGCGCGGGTGCTGGGCACCGGGGCCGGGATCGGGTCGAATGGGTGCCGACGCGGGGCACACCGGCGAGTACTCGGGAGACGGCATGAGGTATCTGGTCAGGGAGCGGCTGTTCACGATCGGTGACGACTACTGGATCGAGGACGAGGACGGCCGCAAGGCGTTCCTGGTGGACGGGAAGGTGCTGCGGCTGCGGGACACCTTCGAGCTGAAGGACGCGGCCGGCCAGGTGGTGGCCGTGATCAAGGAGAAGGCGTTCACCGTCCGCGACGCGATGAAGATCGAGAACGCGGACGGGGACACGGTCGCGACCGTCCGGGAGAAGCTGTTCACGCCGTTCCGTGACAAGTACCTGGTGGAGCTGGCCGACGGTGGCGAGCTGAAGATCCACGGGGACCTGATCGGCAAGGACTACCGGGTCGAGAACCAGGACGGCGACGAGATCGCGCGGATCTCCCGCAAGTGGTTCCGGATCCGCGACACCTACGGGGTGGACATCGCGGCCGGCGCCGACGTCGGCCTGCTGCTGGCGGTCACCGCCTGCGTCGACCACCTCACGGACGAGGAGGACTGAGGCCGCCCGGCGGCCGTGACCTGCCGGACCTGCCGGGCCCGGCTCAGCGGATGAGGTGCGGCAGGAAGCGGGCGCCCTGGTGGGTGATCGGGCTGTCGTCGGTCTCGCGGATGCCGAGGCCCGCCGACTCGCCGTCGACCACCCAGGCGCCGAGCACCGGCCGGTTGCCGTCGAAGTCGGGCAGCGGGTGGTACTGCTGGTAGCAGTACCCCTCGGGGCCGTAGCGGTCCGGGTCGCCGGCCCAGGCGTCGAGCCGGGTCTCCCGTCCGTCCGGTCCGACGATCCGGATGCCGGCGCCCTCCCGGCCGAGCAGCGGCTTGGCCGCGTAGCCGGGGCCGTCCGGGGCGGCGAGTTCGCGCGGCCCGTCCAGGTAGGCGGGCAGCAGGTTGGGGTGGCCCGGGTAGAGCTCCCAGAGGACGGCGAGCAGGGCCTTGTTGGAGAGCAGCATCTTCCACGCGGGCTCGATCCACAGGGTGCTGCCGGTGCTGCCGCCGTGGTCGATGCAGCCGAGCAGCTGCCCGGCGAACTCGTCCTCGGTCAGCCACTCCCACGGGTACAGCTTGAAGACGGACCGGATGAACCGGTGCTCCAGGTCGACGAAGCGGCCGGCCAGCCCGTCCCAGCCGATGTCCTCCACGGCGATGCCGACGGTGCTGATCCCGGCCTGTTCGGCGGTCTCCTGGAGGTAGAGGGTGGTCATCCAGTCCTCGCCCTCGGTGTCGCCGCGCGAGTGCGCGAAGTGCACCGGGCCGGGCGGGAGGAGGTGCTTCTGACGGGCCCAGGAGGCGACCAGGCGCTCGTGCAGCGAGTTCCACTGGTCGGCGCCGGGGAAGCGCTCCTCCATCCAGAACCACTGGGGCCCGGCGGCCTCGACCAGTGAGGTCGGGGTGTCGGCGTTGTACTCGAAGAGCTTGGCCGGGCCGGTGCCGTCGTAGGCGAGGTCGAACCGCCCGTACACGCTGAGCTGTTCCTCGCGCCGGTGCCAGGACTCGGTGACGGCGGCGGCCAGCGCCGGGTCGGTGATGCCGTAGTCGGCGAGGCGGCCGGTGCGCACGACGTGGCCGGCGGCGGCCAGGCACATCTCGTGCAGCTCCTCGACGACCTCCTCCAGCGCTTCGACCTCGGGGGCGGAGAACTCGTAGTACGCGCTCTCGTCCCAGTAGGCGTGCGGGCCGCCCTGGTTGCAGGGGTCGGAGCAGACGGCGTAGATCAGGCCCTGGCTCTCGACGGTGGCCAGCCAGCCGGGGCGCGGTTCGAGGGTGTGACGGCGCACGGCGGGTCAGCCCCCGCCCGAGCCGCTGGAGCCGGACGGACAGCCGAAGCCGCCCCGCTTCGTGGCGGCCTTGTCGAAGGTCCCGCCGGCGGCGGTCAGGGAGCCGGAGCCGCAGTAGTACCAGCGGCCGGAGGCCTTGGTGTCGGTGCAGGAGTGGTTGTCCAGGACCTTCAGGGTGCCCGGGTCGACGCAGCGGGACGGCGGGTTGCCGCTGCCGGTGGAACAGCCGGTGAGGGCGAGCGCCAGGGTGCCGACCATGCCGAGGGCCACGGCGCCGGAGCGGCGCCGGCCGCCGGACGCGGACGCGGGCCCGGTGGTGGCGGTGGTGGTGGCGGTCGGTGGCGCGGCTGGGCCGGCGAGGGGTGGCTGCGTCATGGCGCCCGATCGTACGCGTGCTCCGGAAGGGGCGGTCAGGGCGGGCGCCCGGCGGCCGGTGACCGGTGGGCATGGGATATGTTTTGCCGATCCTTGACCCGTGCGGCGACCGGTCCGCGCGGACGGCAGTACACCCGGGGGAGCGCCCATGAACGACATCGTGCACGGTCTCGGTGCGGCGGCGGCCTTCGGTGGTGTCGGGGTGGTGCTGCTGCTCCTCGGCATCGGCCTGGTCGACCTGCTGACGCCGGGCAGGCTGGGGCACCAGATCTGGGTGGAGCGGAACCGGAACGCGGCGGTGCTGCTCAGCTCGGCGCTGCTCGGGATCGGCGGCATCGTCTTCACGGCGATCCTCTACACCTACGAGGAGTTCGGGAAGGGCCTGGCCTCGACCGCCCTGTTCGGCCTGCTCGGCCTGGTGCTGATGGCGGTCGCCTTCTGGGCGGTGGACCTGCTGACGCCGGGGAAGCTGGGCGCGATCCTGGTCGACCCCGAGCCGCACCCGGCGGTCTGGGTGACGGCCAGTTGCAACCTGGCGGTGGCCGCGATCGTGGCGGCCGCGATCGCCTGACCGTCCGTCCGTCCCGGCCGTACCGCCCGGCAGCGTCGCCCCGGGGCCGCTGCCGGTCAGGACCGGCCGAGGCGCTCCGTCAGCCGGGCCTTGGCGGCGGGCCATTCGTCCGCGAGCATCGCGTAGTAGGCGCTGTCGCGCCAGGTGCCGTCCGCGCGGTGCCGGTCGCGCCGGTGGATGCCCTCGAAGGAGGCGCCGAGCCGGAGGATGGCGTTGCGGGAGCGGTCGTTGAGGCTGTCGGTCTTCCAGAAGACCCGGCCCATGCCGAGTTCCTCGTAGGCGTGGGTCAGCAGCAGCAGCTTGGACTCGGTGTTGACGGCGGTGCGCCAGGCGGAGCGGGCGTACCAGGTGCCGCCGATCTCCAGGAGTTCGTCCTCGGCCCGGAGGTCGTGGTAGCCCGTCATGCCGATGGCCCGCCCGCTGCCCAGGTCCACCACCGCGAAGACGACGGCCTGGCCGGCCTCGGTCTCGGCGAGCCGGCTGTCGATGACCGCGGCGAGTTCCTCCGGCGTGCGCGGGGTGCCGCTGGGGACCCAGCGCCAGACCTCCTCGTCGGCGCCGCCGGCGGCGAACAGGTCGGCCAGGTGGTGGCGGCCGAGCGGCTCCAGGCGGACGTGGTTGCCGGTGAGGGTGACAGGTGTGGGCAGCTTCGCGGTCATGTCCGGCAAAGTAGTCCGAGTCTGCACTAGATGCAAGATCATGTTGCACTAGTTCAATCGCCTGGGAGTGTGCGAAGGGCCCCGCGGAGAACCGCGGGGCCCCTGGCCGAGCTGTCGGGCCGCACCGTACGTGCGCGGGCCGGACTAGATGAACGAGTTGATCTGGATCGTCTCGGTCCGGCCCGGGCCGACGCCGATGGCGGAGATCGGTGCGCCCGACATCTCCTCCAGCGCCCGCACGTAGGCCTGGGCGTTCTTCGGCAGGTCGGCGAAGGTCTGCGCCTTGCTGATGTCCTCGGTCCAGCCCGGGAGGTTCTCGTAGATCGGCTTCGCGTGGTGGAAGTCCGACTGGTTGTACGGGAGCTCCTCGACGCGCTTGCCGTCGATCTCGTACGCGACGCAGACGGGGATCTCCTCCCAGCCGGTCAGCACGTCCAGCTTGGTGAGGAAGAAGTCGGTGAGGCCGTTCACGCGGGTCGCGTAGCGGGCGATCACCGCGTCGAACCAGCCGCAGCGGCGGTCACGGCCGGTGGTGACACCGCGCTCGCCGCCGATCCGGCGCAGCGCGTCGCCGTCGGCGTCCAGCAGCTCGGTCGGGAACGGGCCCGAGCCGACGCGGGTGGTGTACGCCTTGAGGATGCCGATGACCCGGTCGATCTTGGTCGGGCCGATGCCGGAGCCGGTGCAGGCGCCGCCGGCGGTCGGGTTCGACGAGGTGACGAAGGGGTACGTGCCGTGGTCGACGTCCAGCAGGGTGCCCTGGCCGCCCTCCAGCAGGACGACCTTGTTCGCCTTCAGCGCCTCGTCCAGGACGAGCGTGGTGTCGGCGAGGTAGGGGCGCAGCTTGTCGGCGTAGCCGAGGTACTCCTGGACGACCAGGTCGGCCGGGATGGCGCGGCGGTTGTAGAGCTTCACCAGCAGCTGGTTCTTGTCGTGCAGGGCCGCTTCGACCTTCTGCTGCAGGATCGACTCGTCGAAGAGGTCCTGGACCCGGATGCCGACGCGGTTGATCTTGTCCGCGTAGGTCGGGCCGATGCCGCGGCCGGTGGTGCCGATCCGGCGCTTGCCGAGGAAGCGCTCGGTGACCTTGTCGAGGGTGCGGTGGTAAGGCGTGATCAGATGGGCGTTGCCCGAGATCAGCAGCTTCGAGGTGTCGATGCCGCGGTCGTTCAGCCCGGCGAGTTCGGAGAGCAGGACGCCCGGGTCGATGACGACGCCGTTGCCGATGACCGGCACCACATTCGGGCTGAGGATGCCGGAAGGGAGCAGGTGCAGGGCATACTTCTGGTCGCCGATGACCACCGTGTGACCGGCGTTGTTGCCACCCTGGTAGCGGACGACATAGTCGACGGAGCCACCGAGGAGGTCGGTCGCCTTCCCCTTGCCCTCGTCCCCCCACTGAGCGCCAACGAGCACGAGTGCCGGCACAGGCGTACACCCCTTCCGGTTGGGGCATCCTGCGTAGGCCGCAGTCTGCCCCGAGATAGACGAAGCCCCTGGCGCAATAGCGCAAGGGGCTCTTGCACCGAGAGATTACCTGAGGAAGGACCGGTCGTGTCGTCCCTGTCCACGCCCGCATCCCATGCCGCCACTCCGGGCAACGGCGAGCCGCTGCTCGTCCTGCTCGACCCGGCGGCCAAGCAGACCGACGGAGAATCGGTACGGATCGCGAAGGACGTGCTCTGCGGAGGGGCGGACGTCAAGGTGGCGTACCCGGAGAGTCCGTCCGAACTCGACCGGGTTCTTTCGCACCGTGGGCGTCGCCGTCCGGTCGTGATCGGTTCGGACCTGGCCCTCCAGCGAGTGCTGCAGGCCCTGCACCGCCAGCGCGAATTGGGCAGCGACCCGGTCGGGCTGATCCCGGTGGGGCGGCCCGCCGAGCTGACGGCGGCCCGGGCCCTGGGGGTGCCGGCGGAGCCCGTTCCGGCGGCCCGGGCGATCCTGGCGGGCCTCGCCCAGGAGCTGGACCTGCTGGTGGACGACGGGGGCGGAGTGGTGCTCGGCGAGGTCCGGATCTCCGGTGCCGGGAGCCGGCACGGGCTGAGCCGGATGGGCGGCTGGCGTTCGCTATGGGCGAAACTCGCTGCGGCCGAGCAGGCGACCGCCAAGCCCTCCGACGGCGGCGAGCACCCCGAGGCCCGGCTGCGGGTCGAGGCGGACGGCCGGCTGCTCGCGGACGTCCACCGGCCGGTGCGGGTGGTCCAGGTCAGCCTGCCGGCCGGCGAGGGGGTCATGGAGATCGTGGTCCGCGCGCCGGGCACGCTGGTCCGGGCCCGGGCCGGCAGCGTCACGGTGACCGGCCGCGGCTTCGGCTACCGGGCGGACGGCCGCCCGGTGGGCCCCGTCCGGGCCAGGACCTGGACGGTGCACGCGGGCGCCTGGCGGCTGCTGCTCCCGGCCGGCTGATCCGGGGACCCGCCCGGCGGCCCAGTGAGCAGGGTCACGTTTGCCGGATCCGGGCGCCCGGCGGGGCGGACCGGCCGTCAGTGGCCGAAGGGGGCCAACCGGCCTCCGCCGCAGGGCAGCGGGCCCGGTCAACAATCTGTTGTTTTCGAATTGCGCCGTCGGTAAGGGGTTTTGTCTACGCGCGTCGCCGATTGCTCGGCCGAAGATCCGGCCGTCCCCCGTTCGGGAAGCCCGTGCCGACTGCCCTAGACTCGAAGACGTGCCACGTGGTGACGGAAGACTCAACCACGATCTTCTTCCCGGTGAGAAAGGCCCCCAGGACGCATGCGGCGTCTTCGGTGTCTGGGCTCCCGGCGAGGAGGTCGCCAAGCTCTCGTTCTTCGGCCTATACGCCTTGCAGCACCGCGGTCAGGAATCCGCCGGTATTGCAGTGAGCAACGGCTCCCAGATTCTCGTCTTCAAGGACATGGGACTTGTCTCCCAGGTCTTCGACGAGGCCTCCCTGGGCTCCTTGCACGGGCATATCGCCGTCGGACACGCCCGCTACTCGACCACCGGTTCCTCGGTCTGGGAGAACGCCCAGCCGACCTTCCGCGCGACCGTTCACGGTTCGCTGGCCCTCGGGCACAACGGAAACCTGGTGAACACCGCCGAACTGGCGGAGATGGTCGCCCAACTGCCCGGTGAGGAGCACATCTCCCGTTCGGGCCGCAACGCCGCGACCAACGACACCGACCTGGTGACGGCCCTGCTCGCGGGACACCCCGAGCTCTCCATCGAGGAGACCGCCCAGCTGGTGCTGCCCAAGGTCAAGGGCGCCTTCTCGCTGGTCTTCATGGACGAGCACACGCTGTACGCCGCCCGTGACCCGCAGGGCATCCGCCCGCTGGTCCTCGGCCGGCTGGAGCGCGGCTGGGTGGTCGCCTCGGAGACGGCGGCGCTCGACATCTGCGGCGCCTCCTACATCCGTGAGGTGGAGCCCGGCGAGCTGATCGCCATCGACGAGAACGGCATGCGCAGCAGCCGTTTCGCCGAGGCCAAGCCCAAGGGCTGCGTCTTCGAGTACGTCTACCTGGCCCGTCCCGACACCTCCATCGCCGGCCGCAACGTGCACCTCTCCCGCGTGGAGATGGGCCGGAAGCTGGCCAAGGAGGCACCCGTCGAGGCCGACCTGGTGATAGCCACCCCGGAGTCCGGCACCCCGGCCGCCATCGGCTACGCCGAGGCCAGCGGCATCCCGTACGGCTCCGGCCTGGTGAAGAACGCCTACGTGGGCCGTACCTTCATCCAGCCCAGCCAGACGATCCGCCAGCTCGGCATCCGGCTCAAGCTCAACCCGCTCAAGGAAGTCATCGCGGGCAAGCGCCTGGTCGTCGTCGACGACTCGATCGTGCGCGGCAACACCCAGCGCGCGCTGGTGCGGATGCTGCGCGAGGCGGGCGCCGCCGAGGTGCACATCCGGATCTCCTCGCCGCCGGTGAAGTGGCCCTGCTTCTTCGGCATCGACTTCGCCACCCGCGCGGAGCTGATCGCCAACGGGATGACCGTCGAGGAGATCGGCCGCACGCTCGGCGCGGACTCCCTGGCGTACATCTCGCTCGAAGGCATGATCGAGGCGACCACGCAGCCCAAGGACAACCTGTGCCGGGCCTGCTTCGACGGGGTCTACCCGATGGAGCTGCCCGACCCGGCGCTGCTCGGCAAGCTGCTCCTGGAAGCCGAGATCAAGGGCAGCCAGCAGCCCCCCGCCGTCCGTGGCAAGCCGCACTCCGGCGCAGACCTGGACGGTGTCCAGTCGCTGCTCGGCGGTGGTGGCGCGGCCGACGCGCTGCGCCGCCCGTAATCTCCGCCGCGGGGCCCCTTCAGCCGGGCCCCGCGGCTGTTCATCCCCCTGACCCGAGAGGGCCGCACGCAGTGACCAGCAACGAGAGCGGCGCCACCTACGCCGCCGCAGGTGTCGACATCGAGGCGGGCGACCGCGCCGTCGAACTCATGAAGCAGTGGGTGAAGAAGGCCAACCGCCCCGAGGTGGTCGGCGGCCTCGGCGGCTTCGCCGGGCTCTTCGACGCCTCCGCCTTCAAGCGCTACGAGCGCCCGCTGCTGGCCTCGGCCACCGACGGTGTCGGCACCAAGGTCGCCATCTCGCGGGCGATGGACAAGCACGACACGATCGGCCACGACCTGGTCGGCATGGTCGTCGACGACCTCGTGGTGTGCGGCGCCGAGCCGCTCTTCATGACCGACTACATCTGCGTCGGCAAGGTCGTCCCCGAGCGGGTCGCCCAGATCGTCAAGGGCATCGCGGAGGGCTGCGCGCTGGCCGGCTGCGCCCTCGTCGGCGGCGAGACCGCCGAGCACCCGGGCCTGCTCGGGCCGGACGACTACGACGTCGCGGGCGCCGGTACCGGTGTGGTGGAGGCCGACGCGCTGCTGGGCGCCGAGCGCGTCCGCGCGGGCGACGTGGTGATCGCGATGGCGGCCTCGGGCCTGCACTCCAACGGCTACTCGCTGGTGCGCCACGTCCTGCTGAACGAGGCCGGCTGGAACCTGGACCGCAAGGTCGAGGAGTTCGGCCGCACGCTCGGCGAGGAGCTGCTGGAGCCGACCAGGATCTACTCCCTGGACTGCCTGGCGCTGACCCGCTCCACCGAGATCCACGCCTTCTCGCACGTCACCGGCGGCGGTCTGGCGGCCAACCTGGCCCGGGTGATCCCGGCCGGCCTGCACGCCCGCCTGGACCGCGGCACCTGGACGCCGCTGCCGGTCTTCCAGACCGTCGCCAAGGTCGGCAAGGTGGCCACCCTGGAGATCGAGAAGACCCTGAACATGGGCGTCGGCATGGTCGCCGTCGTGCCGCCGGAGTCGGTGGACACCGTCCTCGCGATCCTGGAGGACCGCGGGGTCGAGGCCTGGCTGCTGGGCGACGTCGTCGACCGCACCGCGGAGCACGCGGACGGCGCGGCGCTCTACAACACGTACGAGGGCTTCACCGCCGGCTGACGCGGCCGAGCACGAGGCGGGAGCCCCTCCACCGGGTCGGCGGAGGGGCTCCCGTGTGTCCCGGGCCGTCCGGCCGACGCCGGGGCGGTACGCGGGAACGCCGAAAACCGGCCCTGGCGCACTGGGCGCCGGGGCCGGTCAGGGCAGACTCGGACTACGCGCGGCGGCGGGCCTGGGTGTGGCCGCTCTCCGTCTCGGTGTCCTCGTCCTCGTCCTCGTCGGCGTAGAGATTCGCATACGCCGCGTAGGGATCGTCGTCGTCCTCTTCTTCGATCGGCTCAGGCTCGATCGGAGTGGAGGGCGAAACGCCCAGCTCGCTGGACAGACGGTTGGCGTCGAACCCGCCGCTGTTGTACTTCAGCTCGCGGGCGACCTTCGTCTGCTTGGCCTTGGCCCGGCCGCGCCCCATGGGTCGACCCCCTCAACGATGGGGCTCACGGCCCCGAGTCTGACACGTGTTCATGATGAGGAGCGGCCTGCCCTGATGGGGAGAACCGTCCCTTGGAGCATTAACGGTACCTGTTTCTGCCGCTGGACGGTACGTCGTCAGTGTGACGTGGCGCGCACCGTCGTCGCCCGAGAACCGGTCTTACCAGGTCAGGGGTGGTTTTCCGGGCTTTCGAAGGCTGTCCCGAGGTGTCCCCGGTCCGTTGTTCCAGCCTTGATTATCCCCCCAAGGGGGCGCGGCGATCACCCGGGCGGACGCAGAAGTGAGAATCCGGTTCCACATCGTGATGCGCGGGGGGCGGATGGTGACCCCGGGGCGCGGCCCCCGGCGGAGCGCCCGCCCCCCGCGGTCGGTCAGCTGGTGCGGGCGCCCGGCAGCAGGATCGTGCGCAGCGCGCTGATCTCCCGCATCCGCTTCTCGGCGAGGCGGTCGGCGGCGACGGCCGGCGGCACGCCGTCGGCGGTGGCCCGGGTGAAGATCTCCAGCGTGGTGTCGAAGATCTTCGTGGCCTTGTTCTTCGCCCGGTCGAAATTGAAGCCCTGGATCTCGTCCGCGACCTGGATCACGCCGCCGGAGTTCACCAGGTAGTCGGGCGCGTACAGGATGCCGCGGTCGGCGAGGTCCTTCTCGACGCCCGGGTGGGCCAGCTGGTTGTTGGCCGCGCCGCAGACGACCGCGGTGCCGGCCGCGCCGAGCGCGCCCGCCGTGTGGTCGTCGAGCGCCCCGCCCAGCGCGCAGGGGGCGTAGACGTCCAGCGCGGCGGCCAGCAGGGCGGCGGTGTCCGCCACCACCTCCACGTCCGGGTGGGCGGCGCGCACGCGGTTGACGGCGGCCTCCGAGACGTCCGTGACGACGACGTGGGCGCCGTCCGCCACCAGGTGGCCGACCAGGTAGTGGCCGACCTTGCCGACGCCCGCCACGCCGACCCGGCGGCCGCGCAGGGTGGGCTGGCCCCAGCGGGCCTGGGCGGAGGCGCGCATGCCCTGGAAGACGCCGAAGGCGGTCAGGATGGAGCTGTCCCCGGCGCCGCCCTGCTCGGGCGAGCGGCCGGTCACGAAGCGGGTCTCGCGGGCGACGACGTCCATGTCCTGGACGTAGGTGCCGACGTCGCAGGCGGTCACGTAGCGCCCGTGCAGGGACTCCACGAAGCGGCCGTACGCGCGGAGCATCGCCTCGCTCTTGTCCTTGGCCGGGTCGCCGATGATGACGGCCTTGCCGCCGCCGAGGTCGAGGCCGGCCAGCGCGTTCTTGTAGCTCATGCCGCGGGACAGCCGCAGCGCGTCCTCCAGCGCCTCCTCCTCGGTGGCGTACGGGAAGAAGCGGGTGCCGCCGAGGGCGGGGCCGAGCGCGGTGGAGTGGATGGCGATGATCGCCTTGAGCCCGGAGCCGCGGTCGTGGCAGAGCACGACCTGCTCGTGGCCGTCGCCGGGGGCGCCGTCCTGCTCGGTGCGGAAGATCCTGCTGAGCACACCGGGTACGGGGTGCGTCGCGGATGCGGTGTGTACGTCGGTCACTGTGGTGACTCCAGTAGGTGAGGCCCGCTGCTGTGGTGCGGGCGCCTACGGCGAAGCCTAGTCCGGCAGGGTGTCGGCGATCTCCCCCTTGGCCGCTTCCGGCCGGGGCCCGGGCCGCGGCGGTGCGGACGGTTCCGGCGGCGATCCCCGCGCGCACCCTCCCGGCCTGCGGGTGGTGCGTGCGACGATGCGATGCGTGACTGCCGTGCGTACGTCCGTGCTCCCGCCCTACGCCGCCCACCTGCGGGTCTACGAGCCGCTGGCCGCCTTTCCGGAGGCCGAGCGGGCCCACTGGCAGGCGTACGCGGCGGCGCGCGGCCCGGATGCGGGCGCGGTGGAGCAGCCGGTCGCGCGGGCGGCACTGGAGGAGCAGCGGGCGGCGCTCGCCGAACTGGTGGGGCGTACGCCGCGCGCGCTGCCCGAGCGGGAGAGCGGGCGCGCCTTCGTCCGGCTCGTGGACGGCGTCACCTACGTCTGCCCGTGGGCCACCAGGCTGCGCAGCTGGGACGCCCTGGACGAGCTGCTGGAGAGCGCGCCGGTGGCGCTGCTGGACACCGCGCTGCCGCCCGCCACCCGGGCGGCGGCGGAGGCGGACCGGGAGCGCTGGCTGGCGCGCTACCCGGACGCGCGGCCGTGGATCCTGACCAGCCGGTGGGAGGTGCCCATCCGCTGGTTCCTGCCGTTCGGCGAGGAGGACCGCTGCTTCGTGCCGGCCGCGCCGGGCGGCGGCGAGGACGGCGGCGCGCCGGTGCCGGCCGCGCTGTTCTACCTGACGCCGATGGCGCAGGCCCGGCGGCGGGTGGCGCGGGCCTACCGGGCGCTCTCGGCGGGAGCGGGCGAGCCGGCCCGGGGGGCGGAGCTGGTGGGGCGCTGGCTGGAGGAGTTCCACCCGCGCTCGCTGGTGGAGCTGGACTACGGGGGCCTGGTGCACCTGCTCGGGCCGGAGCGGCTGGCGGCCGACCGGTCGGCCGGGGAGCTGGAGGAGGGGCTGGCGGCGCTGCGGGCGGGGGACACCGAGGAGGCGGCGCGCGCGTACGAGGGTGTGACGCTGCGGTGGCGGCAGGTGCTGGCCTGGCGGCAGGCCAACTGACGGTGCCCGGCGACGCCCGGCAGCGGCCGTCGCGGTACCGGCTGAGCCGACGTCAGGGCTGGTGGGGGCGGGTGTCTGTGGGGCTTGTCAGACTGGAAGGGTCCTTCGGCCCGAAGTTCGAGACCTAGGTCCCGGTTCGGGTCAATACCTGTCGAACGTGACACTACTCACCGTTGACGTGAACTTACCCCTATGTGTAAAAATGGGACAACCAGCCCACCTCCACACGATCATGCCCACTTTTGGGTGGTTCTGGAGTAGTTGAGTGCTTTGGTGGGAATCAGCGGATCTGAACCCATCATTACCGATTGTCACGATAAAGTGACTGCCCGTTATGGGGTGGTCCATAGTCATCCGTTGCACTTGGCCCCCTGAGGGGCCAATTTTGGCGGTTTGGCCGTTGGGGCTGGACGGATGGTGTAGTTGTAGACACCAGGACAAGCCGTTCGTCCTATAACCGACTCGGCCTGTGTATGTCATTTCGGGCATCGCGGGCCAAGGTGCAGAATTTGAAGGATAGAACCGCCCTGGTTCGGTTCTCCGAGGAGGCCGCTCATGACCGCCCGTACCCCTGATGCTGAACCTCTGCTGACGCCGGCAGAGGTCGCCACCATGTTCCGCGTGGACCCTAAGACGGTCACCCGCTGGGCCAAGGCCGGCAAGCTCACTTCCATTCGCACGCTCGGCGGACACCGCCGGTACCGTGAGGCGGAGGTGCGTGCCCTGCTGGCCGGTATTCCGGCCCAGCGCACCGAGGCCTGATCGGCGCACAAGCTCTTTTGATCGAAGGGGCCGTTCCCCCAGACTCCGCCGGGTCTGAGGGAACGGCCCCTTCGGCGTTCCCGTGGAGTGCCGGATCAACATGTCGGGCGGTCGGAATGTTTTCTCCGGAGTGGCGATCGGATATCTCCGGGACGGGGGGGAATGCCCGGGAATGACGGTGCAATTTTATATATTAAATTAGTGCCGGTTCCGGAGGGGCGTGGAGGAGCCGGTCTCAGCAGGAGAGAAGTGATGCCGGTCACATCACCCACAGTCGTGGTCTAGACCTGCGTCGGGCTCCGGGACTGAGCGGGCAGAGGTGAGCGGGCGTCAGCGAGGGAAAACGCGAGAGACCCGGAACCTTGCGGTTCCGGGTCTCTCGACTACGGCGATCCTGACGGGACTTGAACCCGCGACCTCCACCTTGACAGGGTGGCGAGCTAACCAACTGCTCCACAGGACCAGATTTTGACTCCGTCCGCTTCGCTTGCGCTGTGCGAACAAGACAGATCGTACTGCATGGCGGGCCCCCAGGTCGAACCGGCTCCCGGGGGCCCCTCCCAGCTCAGAGCGTCGCCTGCGCCGCCTCCATCGCCTTCATGATCCGCTTTTCCGAGACCGGCGTCGGAGTCCCCAGCGACTGGGCGAAGAAGCTCACCCGCAGCTCCTCGATCATCCACCGGATCTGCCGCACCTCGGGCGAGGGCTGCCGCCCGGCCGGCACCGCCGCCAGCAGCTCCCCGTACGCCTGCTGCACCTGCTGGACCTTCAGCAGCTGCTGGGCGTCCCGCTGCGGGTGGTTCGGCAGGGCCTCCAGCCGCCGGTCCACCGCGAGCAGATAGCGCTTCAGGTCGGTCAGCCGGCGCCAGCCGGCCTCGGTGACGAAGCCCGGGCTGCCCGCGCTGCCCGCGTGCACCAGCGAGGCCAGGTGCAGCCGGATGTCGTTCACCGCCGTCAGCAGGACGGGGCTGCTGACCGTCTTCAGCCGGGTGGACGCCTTGTGGAAGGCGATCAGTGCCGACGCCGTCTTCAGCGTGGTGTCCGCCGAGACCTCGTAGAGGTCGGCCCGAACCTTGTCGAAGAGCTTGCCGTACGCCGCCTCGTCCCAGGCCGGGCCGCCGGCCGCCGTCATCAGCCGGTCGGTCGCGCAGGCGACGACGTCCTCGAACAGGGCCGGGACCGAACCGTGCGGGTTGTGCGACAGCGCCAGCTTGGCCTGGTTGCCCAGCCGCCCCTGGATCGACTTGGCGGGCGAGTTGACGGTGAGCATCAGCAGCCGCCTGGTGCCGTCCCACATGGCCTGCTGCTGGGCCTCCGCGGTGTCGAACAGCTTCACCGACACCGAGGTGCCCTCGTCCACCAGCGCGGGGTAGGCCCGCAGCGAATGGCCGCGCGAGCGCTGCTCGAAGGTCTTCTGCAGCACCGGGAGGGAGGCCGGCCAGGCCGTCAGCCCGCTCTGCTCGATGCCCTGGCCGGAGGCGGCCGAGGAGAGCGTCTCCTTCAGCTTGGGCTTCAGCTTCAGCCGCAGCTCCTCCAGGTCCTTGGACTCGGCCAGCTTCCGCTTGCCGTCCACCACCCGGAACGTCACCTTGAGGTGCTCCGGCACCCGCTCGTCGTCCCAGGCCTCGGCCGGGACGGTGATCGCCGTCAGCCGCTTCAGGATGTGCTCCAGGGTCGGCAGCAGCGGCTCGGCGGAGCCGAACGTCCCGGCGGCCTGGCGCTCCCTCACCTGCTTCAGCGCGGCCCGGGCGAAGTCCGGAGCCGGGACGAAGTTGCGCCGCACCGCCTTCGGCAGCGCCCGGATGTAGGCGGTCACCAGCTCCTCGCGCAGGCCCGGGATCTGCCAGTCGAAGCCCTCGGACGTCACCTGGTTGAGCACCGGCAGCGGGATGTGCACGGTCACGCCGTCCGCGTCGCTGCCGGGCTCGAACTGGTACGTGAGCTTGAAGCGGAGCTTGCCCTGCTGCCAGTAGTCCGGGTAGTCCTCCTCGGTGATGCCGCCGGCCGCGTCGTTGATCAGCATCGACTTCTCGAAGTTGAGCAGGTCGGGCTGGTCGTGGCGGGTCTTCTTCCACCAGGAGTCGAAGTGCCGGGTGGAGACGACGTCCTCGGGCAGCCGGGCGTCGTAGAAGTCGAACAGCGTCTGGTCGTCGACCATGATGTCGCGCCGCCGGGCCCGGTTCTCCAGCTCCTCGACCTCGCCGAGCATCCGCCGGTTGGCCGCGAAGAAGTCGTGGTGGGTCTCCCAGTCGCCCTCGACCAGCGCGTTGCGGATGAACAGCTCCCGGCACAGCTCCGCGTCGATCCGGCCGTAGTTGACCTTGCGCTGCGCGACGATCGGCATCCCGTAGAGGGTCACCTTCTCGTACGCCAGCACGGCGCCGGCCTTCTTCTCCCAGTGCGGTTCGCTGTAACTGCGCTTGACCAGGTGGCCGGCCAGCGGCTCGACCCACTCCGGTTCGATCTTCGCGTTGATCCGGGCCCACAGCCGGGACGTCTCCACCAGCTCGGCCGACATCACCCAGCGCGGCGGCTTCTTGAACAGCCCGGAGCCGGGGAACACCGCGAAGCGGGCGGCGCGGGCGCCGCCGTACTCGCGCTTCTCCACGTCGTACAGGCCGATGTGCGAGAGCAGCCCGGCCAGCAGCGACTGGTGGATCCGGTCGGCGTCCGGCTCGGCGTCCGGATGCGGCTCCTCGACCGTGACGCCGAGCTGCTTGGCGACCGTCCGCAGCTGGGAGTAGATGTCCTGCCACTCCCGTATCCGCAGGTAGTTCAGGAACTCCGCCTTGCACATCCGGCGGAACGCCGAGGAGGACAGCTCCTTCTGCTGTTCCCTGACATAGCGCCACATGGCCAGGTAGGAGAGGAAGTCGGAGGTCTCGGACTGGAAGCGGCGGTGCCGGTCGTCGGCGGCCTGGCGCTTCTCGCTGGGGCGCTCGCGCGGGTCCTGGATGGACAGCGCGGCCGCGATCACCATCACGTCGCGGACACAGCCGTTCTTGTCCGCCTCCAGCACCATCCGGGCCATCCGCGGGTCCAGCGGGAGCTGGGCGAGCTGCCGGCCGAGCGGGGTGAGGCGCTTGCGCGGGTCCTTCTCGGCGGGGTCGAGGGCGCCCAGCTCGTGCAGCAGGCTGACGCCGTCCTTGATGTTGCGCGAGTCCGGCGGGTCGAGGAAGGGGAAGGCCGCGATGTCGCCGAGGCCGGCCGCCGTCATCTGCAGGATGACCGAGGCCAGGTTGGTGCGCAGGATCTCCGCGTCGGTGAACTCGGGGCGGGAGAGGAAGTCCTCCTCCGAGTACAGCCGGATGCAGATGCCGTCGGACGTACGGCCGCAGCGGCCCTTGCGCTGGTTGGCGCTGGCCTGGCTGACCGCCTCGATCGGCAGCCGCTGGACCTTGGTGCGGTGGCTGTAGCGGGAGATCCGGGCGGTGCCCGGGTCGATCACGTACTTGATGCCGGGAACGGTGAGCGAGGTCTCCGCGACGTTCGTCGCCAGCACGATCCGGCGGCTGCCGGAGCGCTGGAACACCTTGTGCTGCTCGGCGGAGGACAGCCGGGCGTACAGCGGCAGCACCTCGGTGAACTTCAGTTTCATCTTGTCGAGGGCGTCCGCGGTGTCGCGGATCTCGCGCTCGCCGGAGAGGAAGACCAGGATGTCGCCGGGGCCCTCGGCCTGCAGCTCCTCGGCCGCCTCGCAGATCGCCTGGATCTGGTCGCGGTCGCGGTCCACGTCGCCGCGCTCGTCCTCCCCGTCCTCGTCGCCCTCGTCCACGATCGGGCGGTAGCGGACCTCGACGGGGTACGTACGGCCGGACACCTCGATGATCGGGGCGTCGCCGAAGTGGTTGGCGAACCGCTCGGGGTCGATCGTCGCCGAGGTGATGATCACCTTGAGGTCGGGGCGGCGGGGCAGCAGCTGCTTGACGTAGCCGAGGATGAAGTCGATGTTGAGGCTGCGCTCGTGCGCCTCGTCGATGATCAGGGTGTCGTACTGGTGCAGTTCGCGGTCGGTCTGGATCTCGGCCAGCAGGATGCCGTCCGTCATCAGCTTGACCAGCGTGTCCGGGCCGACCTGGTCGGTGAACCGGACCTTCCAGCCGACCGCCTCGCCGAGCGGCGTGCGCAGCTCCTCGGCCACCCGCTCCGCCACCGTCCGGGCGGCGATCCGGCGCGGCTGGGTGTGGGCGATCAGGCCCTTCACCCCGCGGCCCAGCTCCAGGCAGATCTTCGGGATCTGGGTGGTCTTCCCCGAACCCGTCTCACCGGCCACGATCACCACCTGGTGATCGCGGATCGCGGCCAGGATGTCGTCCTTCTTCTGGCTGACCGGAAGCTCCGCCGGATACGTGATCTCCGGCACCGCGGCCCGGCGCTGTTCGACCCGCAGCTCGGCCCGGTCGATGTCGGAGGCGATCTCGGCGGCGACCTTCTGCCAGGCCTCGGGCTTGCGGACCCGCCGGGCCCCCTCCAGCCGGCGGCCGATCCGCTGCTGGTCGCGCAGGGTCAGCTCGGGCAGGCGGGCGGCCAGCTCACCGATGCCGAGCCCCTTGCTGGGAGCACCGGCGGCGGACTGGGCTACGGGAGAACTCACTGCGGGCATCCCTCTAGGTTCGCAAGGAGGTACGGCGGCGCGCACCTCAGTTTTCGAGCCCCTCCAGTGTCACAGCCCCCGGCCGCTCCCTGCGAACCCCCGCCCGGTCGGGCCGTGGGCCGGCCACGGGCCGGGGCGGCCGCCGGGGCAACGGTCCGGCGCCCGTACGGACTCTGAAGGGGGGAGGAGGTGCTCATGGGAGAGCGGAAGACCGAGCGGGACGGCGAGTTCCAGCGGTTCGTCACCCCCGCGTGGCCACGGCTGCTGCGGACGGCGTTCCTGCTGGCGGGGGACCGGCACACGGCCGAGGACCTGGTGCAGACGACGCTGGAGAAGACGTACGCGGCCTGGGGGCGGGTCCGGCGGACCGACGACCCGTACGCGTACGTCCGCCGGATCCTGCTCAACGAGCAGGCCGGGCGCTACCGCCGGCGGCTGCCGGAGTTCCTGGTGCCCGCCGTCCCGGAGCACCCGGGCGGGGACGGCTACGACCGGCTCGACGAGCGGACCGTGCTGCTGCGCGCCCTCGCCGCCCTGCCGCCCGGACAGCGGCAGGCGGTCGTCCTGCGGTACTGGGAGGACCTGAGCGAGACCCAGGCCGCCGCCGCCATGAACTGCTCGGTGGGCACCGTGAAGAGCCAGGCCTCCAAGGGCCTCGCGAAACTGCGGGCCGCCTCATCGCTGACCGGAATGACGAGAATCGGAGACACGGTATGAGCTGGGACGAGGAAGCGGACCGGACGGCCGCCGACGGAGTGGCCGCGCTGGCCGGGCTGGCCGACGGGCTGGAGACCGGCCCGGTGCCCTACGAGGCGGTGCTCGCCGGTGGCCGCCGGCGCCGCCGGCGGCGGAACCTGGCGGTGGCCGGGGCGACGGCACTGGCCACCGCCGTCCTGATCGGCGCCGGGGGCGCCCTGGCCGGCCTCGGCCACGGGACGGGCAGCGGACCGGCCGACGTGACGGCGGCCGCCGCGCCGGCCACGGTCTCGGCCCCGGCTGCCGCCACGGCGGCCACGGCCACGGCCACGCCGGCGGGGCGCGACCCGCTGACGCCCGTCCGGGTGGTGCTGGCGCAGGGCAGGGACGGCGGAAAGGAGTGGCGGTCGTACGCCGAGCTCTGGCCGGCCGCCGCGACCGCGGACCAGGCGGTGGCGCAGGCCGGGTTGATCTGGCAGGAGCGGCACGCCGCCATCCCCCAGCTGCCCCGGGAGACCGACGCCGAGGTGCGCGGACGGTGGCGGCCGGGACTCGACCTGGTCGAGCTCTACACCACGCTGGACGGCAAGCGGCTGGTCGACGACTCCGCGCACACCGTCCCGGCGCCCGGCGGGAGGCCGCCGGTCGCGACCACTGCGGACCAGGGCCTCCCGGGCACCCTGCTGGCCCTCAAGGGAGCGGAGCTGAACAACCCGGTGCTGCTGGCGTCCGTCAACCCCGACGTCGCCAGGGTGGTGGTCAGCTGGACGGACGGCACGACCTCCGAGCCCGCCCTGGTGCCGGTCGGCGACTCACCGACGCGCTGGTTCTCGGTGGCCCGCAAGGCACCGGGGATCACCTCCACGAAGATCACTCTCTACGGTGCCGACGGCGGCCTGCTGGCCACCGACACGGACTGGCTGAAATGACCCACTGGCCTGCCGGCCCGGAGGCCCACTGCGCCGCCCCGGCCGTTGCTTCCTCCTGACGGCTACTTCTTCCTGACGGCCTCGTTCCAGATCAGCCGGGGCAGGCTGGGCCGGACGTCCGTCGTGACGACCCCCATCGCCCGGCGCACGAAGCGGTCCTCGGTCAGCTCCCGCAGCATGCTCGCGGCGAGGTCGGCCCGCGCCGTGTAGACGCCGTCCGCGCTGTCCTCGGCGAGCCGGTAGTCGGTCACCGCCGGGGTGTCGAACAGGCCGGAGGGGCGGACGATCGTCCAGTCCAGGCCGCTCGCCCGGATCAGCGCCTCCATCCGGCGCATGTCCTCGTGCGCGGTGCGGGCGATCACCCGGTTCACGTACGGGTCGAGCACGTGGTTGAAGAGGAACGCGCCGCTGGGGCGCCAGGCGGGGTCGTTGACGCTGGAGCTGATCGCCAGCAGCCGGCGTACGCCGTGCCGCTCCATGGCCGTGATGACGTTCCGGGCGCCCGCCGAGTAGACGGTGACCGGGCGGCGGCCCGGCCGGGCGCCGAGCGCGGACAGGACGGCGTCGGCGCCCGCGACGGCCGCGTCGACGGCCTCCGGGTCGCCGGCGTCG
Organism: Kitasatospora sp. NPDC057223; assembly: GCF_042669755.1. Lineage (NCBI taxonomy): Bacteria > Bacillati > Actinomycetota > Actinomycetes > Kitasatosporales > Streptomycetaceae > Kitasatospora > Kitasatospora sp. NPDC057223. The sequence goes on from NZ_JBHUWW010000008.1 coordinate 39,820, forward strand.
GCGGCCACCGCCGTGAGTCCGGCGCGGGGCGGCAGGTTCTCGGGCCGGCGGGCCACGGCCGTGACCCGGTGGCCGGCGGCCAGGGCCTGGTCGGTCAGCCGGCGGCCGGTCGGGCCGGTGGCGCCGAGGACGACGATGCGCATGAGTTCACTCCCTCACCCCGCCCCGGCCGTTCCGGGAGCTGCGGACTCCTTGACCCTGCCGACCGGCCCCCGCCATATTCAATGCTGATGAATAAAAACCGGGGCCGCCCGCCGGGCCGCCCGCAGACCAGGGCCCGCATCGCCGAGGTCGCCCGCGACCTCTTCCTGGCCCACGGCTACCGGGGCACCACCCTGCGGGCCGTCGCCGCCGGGGCAGGCGTGGACGCCGCTCTCGTCAGCTACCACTTCGGCTCCAAGCAGGGTCTGTTCGGCGAGGTCACGCAGGTGGAGTGCGCCCGCTCGCTCGACCTGTCCACGGCTCTGGCGGGTGACCCGGCGGGCCTGCCCGACCGGCTGCTGAAGGCCGTCACCGACCTGTGGGACCACACCGAACTGAACCGGCTCGCGGTGCAGAACGACGAGGTGATGCGGGTGTTCCGGGAGTACCTCGACCGGGAGGTGCTGGGCCGGCTCGCTGAATATCTGGGCGGCCCCGACGCGAGCGAACGGGCGCTCGCCGCGGTCACCGTGATCGGCGGACTGATCTTCACCCGGTACCTGAACCCGCTGCCCGCGTCCGCCGCCCTCAGCACCGCCGACGTCCGCCGGATCCTCGGCCCGACGCTGCGCGCGGCCCTGCTGAGCCGGACCGGCCGCCACGCTGCTGCCGGGAGACGCTGACCGGGCATCACCTCGGGCCCGTCGCCCGATGTACCCCCTGCTGCACCGCTCCGGCCGGCCCGCGCGACGGGTCCCGAGGTCAGGGCGTGCTGAAAATGTGATCATCAGTGGTGGGTCGTCGCTATACGATCACTCGGCTGCCCACCGCGAGAGCGCGGTGGGGCTCATTCGTATTCAGATCCCGGGGGACCGTTGAAGATCCGTCGTTCGCTCGCTGCTGCCGTTCTGCTCGCCACGGCTGCCGCACCCGTCGTCATGGGCGCCACCCCGGCGTTCGCCGACACCGCCCCGGCCGGGCAGGAGCAGACCGACCCGGCCGAGGCCCAGGCCGACGAGGAGAACCGGGCAGCGATCGAGCGGCTGCTCGTCTACCCGAACGACTACCTGCTCACGGCCCCGAGCGACTACCTCCGCGAGCACGCGGCGGCCGCACTCGCCGGCACCCCGGCGGACCGGGCGCACTTCCTCGCCGCGGAGGTGGACAGGATCCGCCGGGACGACGCCCGGATCGCGATCACGCGGATCATGAGCGCAGGTGGTCCGGTCGTGCGGAAGGCCGCCAACGCCCTGTTCAACGAGTCGCCGGACGACCTCGAAGCGCTCCGCGCCTTCCTGGACGTCGGCCAGTACGTGGCCCGCGCCGAGGACGAGAACCGCGCCGAGGCCCAGCGGATCCTCGACGATCCGAAGAGCGGGCCCGGCGTGCGCGCGAGCGCGCAGAAGGCGCTCGCGGGTACCGCCGCGGACGTCGAGCAGTTCCTCAAGGTGGGGGCGAAGACGGCCGCGGAGCACGACGACCGGCTCCTGCTCATGCAGATCATGTCCGCCGGCGGCCCGGCGGTGCAGAAGGCCGCCAACACCGCGATGGGCGGCACCGTCGAGGACGTCCGCGAGTTCCTGAGGACCGGCCAGTACACCGCCCGGGCGGAGGACGAGAACCGGGCCGAGGCCCAGCGCGTGTTCGACGACCCGGACACCGGTAGTCACGTCCGGGAGGCCGCCGGGAAGGCGCTCGCGGGTACCGCCGCGGACGTCGAGCACTTCCTCAAGGCGGAGCTGGAGCCGCTGCGGGCGAGCGACGACCGGATCCGTGTCTCGCAGATCACCGAGGCCGGCGGCCCCGAGGTCCGGAAGGCCGGGAACGCCGCGTTCTACGGCACCCTCGCGGACATCCGGGCCTTCCTGAAGGAGGGCCAGTTCACCGCCCGCGCCAAGGACAAGGCCGCCGCCGAGGCCGCCGCCGAGGCTGCCCGGCCGGGTACCGCAGCTGCCGCCCCCGCCGTCGCTGCTGCCGCCCAGGTGGTGCCCGCCTCCGTCACCACCGGCACGGTGGCCGTGCCGACCGCGGTCGAGGCGGCCCCGGCCGGACAGGCCACCGGCGACCGGCTGGCCGCCACCGGCTCCACCGCCCCGCTCGGGCAGCTCGCCGCAGCGAGCGGCGCGGCCGTCCTGCTGGGGGCCGGCGCGGTCGTCGCCTCGCGCCGCCGCCCGCAGGCCTGATCGCCTTCTCCGCCGGCCGGTGCGCGGTTCGCGCCGGCCGGCGGAGTGCTTCCGGCACACCGCCGGGCGGATCGGACGGCTTCGCACGGATCCGTACGAATCCTTACGCCGCACACGGTGCGCGGCATGCAGAAGGCCCCATCGAGTGAACTCGATGGGGCCTTCTGGCTGTTCAGCAGCTGTGGCCAGGGCCGGGGTCGAACCGGCGACCTTCCGCTTTTCAGGCGGACGCTCGTACCAACTGAGCTACCTGGCCGTACTGCACCGCCCCTTGCGGGACGAGCGATCCTGACGGGACTTGAACCCGCGACCTCCACCTTGACAGGGTGGCGAGCTAACCAACTGCTCCACAGGACCTCGTGCGGATCTCATCCGCTTCGGTATCTTACGATGCCGACTCACAACCTTACTACGTGCCCCCAACGGGATTCGAACCCGTGCTACCGCCTTGAAAGGGCGGCGTCCTGGGCCACTAGACGATGAGGGCTTGCGGCCTGTCCGGTTCTGAAGTTTCCAGCGTTCGGGGACGTCGAGAAGCATATGGGATGCCGGGCGGATCGCCAAAACGGTTTGGCCCGGTCAGGCGTGGCGCGGGTTCCGGGCCGTCGGCGGGCGGCCCGGAGGGGGTCAGGCCCAGCCGAGTTCGTCCAGCTCGTGGTCGTCGAAACCGAAGTGGTGGGCGACCTCGTGGATCACCGTGGTGCGGACTTCGTCGACGACCTCCTCGCGGGTGTCGCACTGCCGCAGGGTCGGGCCGACGTAGACGATGATCCGGTCGGGCAGGACGCCGGCGTACCACTCGCCGCGCTCGGTGAGGGGGGTGCCCTCGTACAGGCCGAGCAGGTCGGGGGTGGTGGGGTCGGGCTCGTCCTCGACGAAGACGGCGACGTTGTCCATCATGGCCGCGAGGTTCGGGGGGATCCGGTCGAGGGCGTCGCTGACGAGCAGGTCGAAGTCTTCCCGGGTCATCTCCACCGGTTCATTGTCGGCTCTGGGGTGACGCGGTGCCAGGTGATCGGCGGCGGCGATTCAGGTGTTTCATGAGGGCATGAGTGGGTCCATGAGTTCGGAGGACACCGTGCGGGCGGCGGTCGGAGGTGCAGCGGCGGGGCGGCCGCCGCTGCTGCGCGGGCAGGGACCGGTGGTCGGCGTGGTCGCGCTGGGCGGCGCGCTGGGGGCGTCGGCGCGGTACGGGGCGGGCCTGCTGTGGCCGAACAGCGGGCCCGCGCAGTTCCCGTGGACGACGCTGCTGGTGAACGTGGCCGGCTGCGCCCTGATCGGCGTCCTGCTGGTGGCGGTGACGGAGGGCAGGCCGGTGCATCCGCTGGTCAGGCCGTTCCTGGGCACGGGGGTGCTGGGCGGCTTCACGACCTTCTCGACGTACGCCGTGGACGTCCACCGGCTGCTCGCGGCGGGGCGGCCCGGGCCGGGGCTGGCGTATCTGGGGCTGACGCTGGTGGCGGCGATGGCGGCGGTCTGGGCCGGGGCCGGGCTGACCCGGCAGCTGATCGGCCTGCGGTCCTCCGGGAGGACGCGATGACGGGGGCGGCGACGGGGGCCGTGGGTCCGGGGGTTGCGGGCCCGGCGCTGCGGCTGACGGTGATCGTCGGCGAGTACGACGCCTGGCACCACCGGCCGCTGTACAGCGAGATCGTGCACCGGGCGCACGCGGCGGGGCTGGCCGGGGCGAGCGTGTTCCGGGGGATCGAGGGTTTCGGGGCGTCCTCGGTGATCCACACCTCCCGACTGCTGTCGCTGGGCGAGGACCTGCCGGTGGCCGTGGTGATCGTGGACGAGGCGGGGCGGGTACGGGCGTTCCTGCCCGAGCTGGACGAGCTGCGGGTGCAGGGGCTGGTGACGCTGGAGGCCTGCGAGGTGCTGCGCCCGGGCGCGGCCGGCGGGGCGGGGGAGCACGGGTGAACTGGCTGCTGGTGGTCGTCGGGGCGGTGGTCGGGGCGCCGCTGCGCTACCTGACCGACCGGGCCGTCCAGGCGCGGCACGACTCGGTGTTCCCGTGGGGCACCTTCACCGTGAACGTGACCGGCTGCCTGGTGCTGGGCCTGCTCACCGGCGCGGTGACGGCCGGAGCGGCGTCCTCGCAGCTGCAACTGCTGCTCGGGACGGGGCTGTGCGGTGCGCTGACCACGTACTCGACCTTCTCGTACGAGACGCTGCGGCTGGCCGAGGGCGGTGCCCGGCTGCTCGCGCTGGCGAACGTGGCGGGGAGCATCGCGGCCGGGCTGGCGGCGGTCTACGCCGGGACGGGGCTGGCGCAGGCCCTCTGGGGCTAGGCCGCCCGGCTGGCCGACCTCGGGCCGGTTGTCCGGAGCCCGGCCGGGTGCGCCGGCGTGCGCCGGGCGGATGGCGTCCGGGGGCTCCTGGCGGGCCGCCCGTGTCTGCGGCGGGCGGCGCGCGTTGGGCAGCGGACACGGCTGCGCGCAGTGGGCGGGCCGGACGGGCAGTAGGAGAGGGAGCTCGGTGACTGCGGTTCGTACGGTGCGTTCGGTGCGTTCGGTCTCGGTGGCACGATCGGCGCCCGAGGTGCAGGCGGTACGGGTGCTGGCGGTGCGGGAGCCCGCGCCGCGCGCCCGGGTGGTGCGGGCCCGGGTGGTCCGGGCGGCGGCCGTGCTGGCGGCGGCCGGGCTGGGTCTGACGGGCTGCATGTCGGTCGGGCCGAGTTCGGACCAGAAGCACGGGTCGGTGCCGGTGGGCTCGGCCGGTTCGGCGGGCAGGAGCGGTGCGGCCGGCGGAGGTGCGGCCGCCGGGCACTCGGGCGCCGGGGGGCGTGCGGAACGCCCCGGGGGCGCGCAGAGCGGTGGCACGACCTCGCCGACGGCGGGCGCCGCGCAGGAGCCGTCGCAGGCCCTGCCGGGCGCTGCGGTGGCCGGGGTGGTCGCGGTGCCGGGAGCCGGCCCGGGTGAGGACGCGGCCCCGGGTGGCGCGGCTCCCGGCCCGGGCGCCGCGCCCGTGGCCGTCGCGACGGCCGGGGCCGGCGCCGCAGGGGCCGCCGGTGGCGGTGCGGGCAGCGGCGGCCAGGGCGGCTCCGGCTCGGGCGGCTCGGGCCCCACCGGGGCCGCGGTCGGCGGCGGAACAGCAGGCGCGGGCGGTACGGGCGGGGGCGGGGCGGTGAGCCCGGCGGCGAGCCCGAGTGCCTCGGCGCAGCCGTCTCCCGGGCCCGATCACAGCTCACCGGCCCCGTCCGCCACGGCCGCCCCGCAGCCCTCGGCCAGCAACTCCGGATCATCGGCGCCGACCCAGGCGACTTCCGGTCATTAGCGCCCTGGCCTGGGCATTTGCCTTTGATCCCCAGGTTCGCCTATGGTAGTAGATCGTTACTTTGAACCATTTGCTTGGCGCCCTATTCCCATCTGGCGCCCTTGGCGCGTTCCGGCGATCCGTGGCTGACCGCATAGAGGCGGTTGAGACCAGAACCCCGGACTTAGGCGCGTGCCACTTCCGGAAGGTTTTGCATGTCTCTCGTTGACGACGCCCGCTTCGCCATGCCCGCGAGCGAGTCCGCCGCCGATGTCCCCACCACCGACACCGAGCTCGTCGAGATCGCCGAGCTCGACGAACTCCTCGACACCGACGCCGCCGAGGCTGTCGACGCCGTCGAGACCGACTCCGACGAGGACGTCGAGCCCGCCGAGCCCACCATCACGTTCGGTGACCTCGGCCTGCACGACGACGTCGTCCGCGCCCTCAACAAGCGCGGCGTCACCACCCCGTTCCCGATCCAGGCCGCGACCATCCCGGACGCCCTGGCCGGCAAGGACGTGCTGGGCCGTGGCCGCACCGGCTCCGGCAAGACCCTGAGCTTCGGCCTCCCGCTGCTGACCCGCATCGCGGGCGCCGAGGGCCGCACCAAGCCCAAGCACCCGCGCGGTCTGATCCTCGTCCCGACCCGTGAGCTGGCCATGCAGGTCGCCGACGCGCTGGAGCCGTTCGGCTCGGTGCTCGGCCTCAAGCTCAAGGTCGTCTGCGGCGGCACCTCGATGTCCAACCAGATCTACGCGCTGGAGCGCGGTGTCGACGTCCTCGTCGCCACCCCCGGCCGTCTGCGCGACCTGATCAACCGCAACACCGCGAAGCTCGACGAGGTCATGGTCACCGTCCTCGACGAGGCCGACCAGATGGCCGACATGGGCTTCCTGCCCGAGGTCACCGAGATCCTCGACAAGGTCCCGAGCGGCGGCCAGAGCCTGCTGTTCTCGGCGACCCTCGAGAACGAGATCGACAGCCTGGTCAAGCGCTACCTGAAGAACCCGGTCACCCACGAGGTCGACGCGGCCCAGGGCGCGGTCACCACCATGAGCCACCACATCCTCGTGGTGAAGCCCAAGGACAAGGCGCCGATCACCAACGCGATCGCCGCCCGCAAGGGCCGCACGATCATCTTCGTCCGCACCCAGATGGGCGCCGACCGCGTCGCCGAGCAGCTCATCGAGGCCGGCGTGAAGGCCGACGCGCTGCACGGCGGGATGACCCAGGGCGCCCGTACCCGGGTGCTCGGCGACTTCAAGGACGGTTACCTCAACGTCGTCGTCGCCACCGACGTTGCCGCCCGTGGCATCCACGTGGACGACATCGACCTGGTGCTGAACGTCGACCCGGCGGGTGACCACAAGGACTACCTGCACCGCTCGGGCCGCACCGCGCGGGCCGGCCGCTCCGGCGCCGTCGTCACCCTGGTGCTGCCGCACCAGCGCCGTGGCGTGTTCCGCCTGATGGAGGACGCGGGCGTCGACGCCAGCCGTCACATCCTCGACCACGCCTTCGACGCCGAGGTGGCCCGGATCACCGGCGCCCGCTCGCTCGTCGAGGTCCAGGCCGAGAGCGCCGCCGGCATCGCCGGTGCCGCCGAGCGCGAGCTCGCCGACATGACCCGCCAGCTGGAGCGCGCGCAGCGCCGCGCCACCGAGCTGCGCGAGGAGGCCGACCGCCTGGCCGCCCGTGCGGCGCGCGAGCGGGCCGACCTGGGCATCGAGGACGAGGCTCCGGCCGCCGTCTCCGAGGAGGCCCCGGCCGAGGCCGGCGCCGAGACCACCGCCCCGGCGGTCGTCGAGGAGGAGCGCACCCCCGCGTACCGCGAGGCCCGCACCGAGCGTCCCGCCTACGGCGACCGTGGCGACCGCGACAACCGTGGCGGCTCCGGTGGCTTCAACCGTGACCGCGACGACCGCGGCGGCCGCTCCGGCGGCTTCAACCGCGACGACCGTCCGGCCCGCTCGGGTGGCTTCAACCGTGACGACCGTCCGGCCCGTTCCTTCGGTGACCGCGACGACCGCGGCGGCCGTTCGGGCGGCTTCAACCGCGACGACCGTCCGGCCCGCTCGTTCGGTGACCGTGACAACCGTGGTGGCGGCACCGGTGGCGGCTTCAACCGCGACGACCGTGGCGGCCGTTCGGGTGGCTTCAACCGTGACGACCGTCCGGCGCGTTCCTTCGGTGACCGTGACAACCGTGGTGGCGGCACCGGCGGTGGCTTCAACCGCGACGACCGTCCGGCCCGCTCCGGTGGCTTCAACCGTGACGACCGTCCGGCCCGCTCGTTCGGTGACCGTGACAACCGCGGCGGCGGCACCGGCGGTGGCTTCAACCGTGACAACCGTGGTGGCGGCACCGGTGGCGGCTTCAACCGCGACGACCGTCCGGCGCGTTCCTTCGGTGACCGTCCGGCCCGTTCGTTCGGTGACCGTGACGAGCGCGGCAGCAGCAGCCGTCCGTTCTCCCCGCGTCGCGACGACCACCGCTCCGGTGGCCGCCCGCAGGGCGCCGGCGGTGGCTTCAACCGTGACAACCGTGGCGGTGGCACCGGTGGTGGCTTCAACCGCGACGACCGCGGCGGCAGCTTCAACGGCGGCGACCGCAACAAGCCGCGCTGGAAGAACTGACCTCAGCAGGTCGGTGGCTCCAGTAGCCCAGTAGGCCGGTGACTCCGGGCCCGCTCCACTTCGGTGGGGCGGGCCCGTTGCCGTTCCCGGGCTCTGCTCCCGGGCGTTGTTCTTCAGGTGAGAATAACCTGTGGCGCCGGGTGGGCCCGCTCGCCTACGGTCTGCGGTATGAGCAGCAGACTGCATCACGTGGCCGTGGTGAACGAGGAGATCGCCGCCCGGGGGAGCTACCGTGCGGGCGGGGGAGAGCCGGTCGAGGTCGGGGCGGCACTCGCGGCGGCCCGGAGCGGGACGGTGTCGTACTCGCCGCAGGCGCTGGCCGGGCTGGTCGCGGCGGGTGGGCCGGGGGCCGGGCCGGGGTCGGTCGAGGTGACGGCGGAGGGCAGCATGCAGGCGGCGCGGCGGCTGGTCGCCGCCGGGCACGGCGCCGTCGGGGTGCTCAACTTCGCGTCGGCGCGCAACCCGGGCGGCGGCTACCTGCGCGGCGCCAAGGCCCAGGAGGAGGACGTGTGCCGCAGCGCGCTGCTGTACAGCTGCCTGCTGGAGGCGCCCGACTACTACGAGGCGCACCGGGCGTCGGACGACCTCCGGTACAGCCACCGGGTGATCTTCTCGCCCGCCGTGCCGGTGATCCGTGGTGACGCGGGCGAGCTGCTCGCCCAGCCGTACGAGGTCGCGTTCCTGACCTCGCCCGCACCGAACGCCGGGCAGCTTGAGCTGCGCACCCCCGGTACGGACGTCACGGGGGTGCTGGCCGAGCGGGCGTTGCGGGTGCTGGCGGTCGCGGCGGCCCACGGCGTACGGGAGTTGGTGCTCGGGGCGTGGGGCTGCGGGGTGTTCCGCAACGATCCGGCGCAGGTGGCCGAGGCGTTCGGGGCGGCCCTGGCGGAGTACGGAGCGGCCTTCGACCGGGTGGTGTTCGCGGTGTGGGACCGCTCACCGGTCTCGGTGAACCGGGCCGCCTTCGAGGCCCGGTTCACCGCCTGAGCGGCCCGGCCGGCCCGGGGCGCTCAGCTCCGGCGGGCGGTGACGGCGGTGACGGCGGTGGAGGCGGCGGCCACCACGCCGGTCACGGCGAACACGGCCGGCCAGGCGCCGATCTTCTTCGCGAGCGGGTGCGAACCGCCGAACGCGGCCACGTACAGGCCCGTCAGCGCCGCTGCGGCCCCCGCGCCCGCCTGCCGGTTCCACTGCGCGGCGGCGGTCGCACCGGCGGCCGCGAGGACGACGCCGCCGAGTTCGCGCCGGCCGCTCCAGCGGGCCACGCCGTAGCCGCCGACCAGGCCGGTCGCCGCGACGAGCGCGGTCGGGATCTTCGCCATCGTCCACTCCTGGGGTAGGTCGTCCGGGCCGTGGGCCCTCCCCGCGACCCTAACCCGCCCCGACCCGCCGTCGGCAGGTGCCCGCCGACCGGCCCGTCAGCCCGTGCGTGCCATGATCGGCCGGTGAGTACCGCAGCCTACGAAGTCCTTGCCGTCAGCCTGCTGGCCGTGGTGCTGGCGTTCGCCGTCGCCCGCCCGCGCGGGTGGCCCGAGGCGGTCGCCGCCGTGCCGGCCGCCGGGCTGCTGCTCGCGGTCGGGGCCGTCGGGCCGTCGGACGCCTGGACCCAGACCCGGGAGCTGCTGCCCGTGGTCGGCTTCCTCGCCGCGATCCTGGTGCTGGCCAAGCTCTGCGCCGACGAGGGCCTCTTCGAGGCGGCCGGACAGCTGGTCGCCAAGGTGTGCCACGGCCGCCCCGGGCGGCTGCTGGGCGGGGTGTTCGGCGTGGCCGCGCTGGTCACGGCGGTGCTCAGCCTGGACGCCACGGTCGTCCTGCTCACGCCCGTGGTGCTCGCCACCGCCGGCCGGCTCGGTGCCCGCGCCCGTCCGCACGCCTACGCCTGCGCGCACCTCGCCAACTCCGCCTCGCTGCTGCTGCCGGTCTCCAACCTGACGAACCTGCTCGCGTTCACCGCCAGCGGCCTGACGTTCACCCGCTTCGCGGTGCTGATGGCACCGGCCTGGGTGATCGTCATCGGGATCGAGTTCGTGGTCTTCCGGCGCTTCTTCCGGGACGACCTGGCGGCCGGGGCACCGCTGCCGCCGCCGCAGGGGCCGGTCGCCGTACCGCTGTTCACCCTGGTCGTGCTGGCCCTGACGCTCGTCGGCTTCGCGGTCACGTCGCTGGCCGGCGTCAACCCGGCCTGGGCGGCCCTCGGCGGCGTACTCGTCCTGGGCGCCCGCGCACTTCGGCGCGGCGACGCCACCGTGCGGGAGCTCGCCGGGGCGGCGGGCGTCTTCTTCTGCCTGTTCGTGCTCGCGCTGGGCGTGGTGGTCAAGGCGGTGGTGGACAACGGGCTCGGCGACGCCCTGGACCACCTGCTGCCGTCCGGCGCTGGCCTGCCCGAACTGCTCGCCGTCGCCGGGATCGCCGCCGTCCTCGCCAACCTGATCAACAACCTGCCCGCCACGCTCGCGCTGCTGCCGCTGGCCTCGGCGGGCGGCCCGGGGCCGGTGCTGGCCGTCCTGGTCGGGGTGAACCTGGGCCCCAACCTCACGTACGTCGGCTCGCTGGCCACGCTGCTGTGGCGCGGCCTGCTGCCCGAGCCGGTGGAACTGAAGGTGTTCACCCGGCTCGGGCTGATCGTCGTCCCGCTGACGGTCGTGGCGGGGACGGTGGCGGTGTGGGGCATGCTGAGCCTGGTCGGCCCCTGAGGGGGCGGGCCGGGGACTCTCAGCCGGGAGAGGGGCTCAGCGCTTCGGCTCGGCGGCCTTCGCGAGTGCGGCGCCGCTCTCCTGCGGGCTCAGCACGCGGACCAGCGTCAGCTCACCCTCGATCCCGGGGATGAACCGCCCGGCGGGCCAGCCGCGCCGGTACGGAGCCGGGTCCAGGACGAGCGTGCGCACGCCGTCCAGCACCGGGATGTCACTCGGTGTGCCCTCGTTCCAGATCCACGAACCGTCCGGCGCGACGAGGTTGAACGCCCCGACCGTGTGCGGCCGTTGCTCCGGTGCGATGTCCGCGTCACGGCAGGCCGCGACGGCTGCCGCGCTCGGCGCGTCGCCCTTGAGGTGCCCGCCGCCGACCAGCACGTGCGCCAGCAGGGTGTGCAGCTGGAAGTTGTCGGTCAGCCCGCTCATCCGCAGCAGGTAGCCCGTCCCGGTGGGCCGGTCGAGGACGAGCAGTTCCTCCTCGTGAAGCGTCTTCGCCGCGTACGTCAGGCACTTGAGCTCGTGGTTCACCCCGGCGTAGTCGTCGGCGAGCCGGAGCAGCTCGGCGAGCACGCCGGACGCCGCCGCAGCCGTCCGTACCGCAGTGTCGGACAGCACGGACACCGCGGCCAGCTCCCACAGGTGGAGTGTCCACCAGCCGGTGACGGCGCGGAGCGCGTCCGGCGCCTGCTGACCGCCCAGCAGCTCGATGGCGCGGTCGGGATCGTCGCGGTCGGGGTCGTCCGGAGCGTCGTCACTCCCGGGCTGGGGCAACTCCTTGCCGCCGCCCACCTGTTCCCAGCGCTCGGCGAACAGCAGTGCGCCGGTCAGGGCCTCCCGGACGCCGTTCAGGATCGGCTCCGAGCAGGCGACGGGATCGGCCCCGCCCTCCACACAGGCGCCCACCATGACGGCCACGTACGCACGCGGCCACGGCGGGACGGCGGGCAGCAGCGCGGTCAGCCGGGCCCCCATGTCCGCGAGTTCGCCGGGGTGGCCGTTCCCGAGTGCGCGTTGGAGGTTCTGGCAGGCGGTCTCGAAGTCTGCGGCGTCCTGGCCCGCGACGGCCGCCTCCAGGCGGTCGAGCAGGGGGATGAGGGTGGTCTGTTCCGGCGCCAGGCCCTTGCGGCGGGAGCGGAGTCGATCGAACATCATCCGCGCAGCCTAGGGCTCCGGGCCGACATGGCGTCAGGCGGGGAGTGGTTCGGTGAAGATCCAGTGGTCGGGTGGGAGGAGGGGGTTGTCGCGGATGTGGCGGCAGTCGCCGCAGAGGCCGTCGGGGGCGGGTTCGGGGGTGGTGAGGGGTCGGTCGCAGGTGTGGCATTCGGGGTGGTCGGCGAGGGGTCGGGGCGGTGCGGGGAGGGTGTGGGGCGGGGGTGGGAGTTTGGTCTGGAGGCGGTGGGTGAGCAGGCCTGCGGGGCAGCGGAGGTCGGCGGGCAGGCCGAGGGTGGCGGCGCTGATGATCTGGCCCTGGGTGGCGCCGTTGGCGAGCCACCGGTCGATGAGGGGGGCGATGGTGGCGCGGTCCCTGGCGCCGAGGATGAGGCGGTGGTCGGTGGCGGCGAGGTGGTGCAGGACGGCGGCGGCGGCCGGGCCGGGCGGGGGTGGCGGAGCGGCCGGGGTCCGCTTCGTGCGCACGGCGGCTGTGGGCGCGGCCTCCGGGGGGTTGGGTACTGCTCCCGTAGTAATAGCCCCCGTAGGGGTGGTTCCCGTCTTCCCGGGTTCCGGATTCCCGGCCGCCGGAGAACGCCGCTGGGCTGGGAGGACGGCCTCCCGGACGGGGGCGGGAGCGAGGATGGTGTCGGGAGCGGGCATGTCGGCGCGGGGGCGCTCGTAGAGGTCCGTGGTGGACAGGACCCGGCCGGTGTCGGGGTCCGGCGCGGTCTCCACGAAGTAGTAGCCACGGGCCTTCAGCTCACGCAGCCCGGACGCGACGGCGTCCCGCCCGGTGGGGCCCTCGGCGGCCAGCGTCCGGACGTTGACGACCCGTCCGTCCCGGCGCGACAGCATGCGCACCAGAATGCCCAACGCGTTGAAACTCAGCGTCGGGTCCTGCAGCGTCTTGTTCGACAGCACCGTGTAGTCACGCTTGTGCGCGATACGATGAATCCGCATTGGGAGGTCCTTGTCTCCTGAATGTCAGGCCCCGGGGTGTCGCAAGCACCGCCGGGGCCAAACCGTCTGTGATGCCTCTGCAACGGACCGTAGCGCACAATTCCAGTGCCCGGAATCGGCTTCACACGCACGAGTGACGGCCCCGTTTCGCCTTTGGCGGAGCGTGTCGAAAAACGCCAACTCCGCTGCGTTTCACGATCCATACTCACGCCGTGACTGCAACCACAACCGACACGACGACCACCCCTGCCGGCGCTGCGGCACCGGAGTTCGCCCTCCGGGTCAGCCCGCTGGAGCTCTTCTTCGACCTCGTCTTCGTCTTCACCATCACCCAGCTCACCGACAGCCTCGCCCACCACCTCACCGCAGGCGGCCTGTTGCAGGTACTGGTGATGCTCGCGGTGATCTGGTGGATGTACGACGCGTTCATCTGGCTGACGAACGCGATGCCCCCCTCCACCCACGGACGCCGGGGCATGCTGCTGCTCGGCATGGCCGCCTTCCTGGTGATCGCGCTGGCCGTCCCGCACGCCTTCCAGGGCAGCGGCGTCGCCTTCGGCTGGGCCTACCTGGTGGTCGTCGCCGTGCACACCGGCATGTTCGCGGCCTCCGGGGTGGCGATCGTCTCCGTCCTGCGGATGGGCGGACTCAACCTCCTCAACACCGCTCTCGTCGTCACCGGCGGCTACCTCGCGGGCAACGCCCAACTCGCCGTTTGGGCGGCGGCCTTCGCACTCCAGTTCGCGATACCCAGGCTCGTCGACCTGCCCCAGTTCCAGCTCCGCGCGGACCACTTCGTCGAACGCCACGGCCTGATCGTCATCATCGCGTTCGGCGAGTCCGTGATCGCCATCGGCGTCGGAGCGGCGGAGTCCGACCTCACCGTCGCGCTCATCACCACCGCTCTGCTCAGCCTCACCGTCTGCGTCGGCCTCTGGTGGGCCTACTTCGGCCACGACGACGACGCCCGCGCCGAACACCACATGGCCGCCCAGTCCGACGCCCGCCGCAACCAACTCGCCGTCAGCGTCTACAACCTGGGCCACTACGCGCTGCTGCTCGGCGTCCTCCTCTTCGCCGCCGGGGTCAAGTCGGCGGTCGCCCACCCGGGCGCCCCGATCTCCCTCCCGCAGGCCGCCGCCCTCGGCGGCGGCGTCGCCGTCTTCCTCGCCGCCAACGCCGCGATCCGCCGCACCTTCGCCCTGAGCCCGATCGCACCCCGCCTCACCGCGGCCGCCCTGCTGGCGGCCACCGTGCCGCTCGGCACCGTGGTCTCGGCCCTCGCCCAGGTCGCCGGCATCGCCGTCGTCCTCGCCGCGGCCTTCGGCCACGAGGAGCGGCGGGCCCGTCCGTCCGTCCACCTGTCAGTCCCCGGTGAAACACTGCCGTAGGAACCGGTCGTCACAGATCGGCGCAAACAGGGTGGGGAGTGGTCCCGGCGTGATCATCAAGGACGGCCTGTACCTGGTCCGCAACGTCGGCAGCGGCCTCCTGCTGGAGGTCGCCGAGGGCAGCCGCCGCAGCGGAGCCAGAGTCCAACAGGGCCGGGACGACGGCACCCCCGCCCAGCTCTGGCGCCTCACCGCCGTCCACCCCGGCGGCGCCCTCTACCACTTCGAGAACGCCGCCAGCGGCAAACGCCTCGACGTCACCGGCGCCTCCACCGACAACGGAGTCCCCGTCCAGCAGTGGTCCGCCAACGCCTTCGGCGCCCAGGAGTGGCTCCTCGAACAACACGTCGACACCCCCGGCACCTTCACCCTCACCAGCTTCATCAGCGGCAAGGCCCTCGAAGTCACCGACGCCGCCACCACCCCGGGCGCCCCCGTCCGCCAATGGGAGGACAACGACACGGCGGCGCAGTGGTGGCGGCTGGAGCCGGCGTAGGGGCACCTCGACCCCTTCGGCACACGCGGGCATCGCCGGCGACAAGGTTTTCGTGCAGACAACCCTTGAGTGGTCAAGCGGGGGGTGCGAACGTCGGAGTCGATGCCGGTCCGGAACACATCCTCGTCCGGGGGTGTAGCCAGGCGGCAGAGTGATGCCGGCGGCAATGGCGAGCGTAGCTGCTAGGTTCCGGTCAGATGTGTCGCCTGGTCGCGGGAGTGTGGGGGAAGCGTGGAGCAACGCGAGGCTGTTCGGCTCTGGATCGAGGGGCAGCTGGAGCGCACCAACATGACCCAAGCGGACCTGTCAGCACGGCTGGGTGTCTCCAGGACGGCCGTGCTGTCGTGGATCGTGGGAAAGGTTGAGGCGCCGGCGGATGCGAGAAGGGCGATGGAGGTCCTCTTCGGAGTGAGCAGCCCGAGTGCACCTGATCGGAGCAGCGGTCCGGATCCGCAGATCCGCTGGTATCACCGGCGGGCACACGTCGACGGTGGGCGCGAATTCGGAAACGCAGCGGCTTTCGCGTTTGACGCGGATCTGGCGGTTCTTGCGCGGGAGGCGACTCAGAACAGCCTCGACGAACGGCTCGACGACTCCCGCCCGGTCCGTCTCCGGTACACCTTGCACGAACTCGAAGGTGAGCACCTGGAGCGATTTCTGTCTGCTCTCCGATGGAGCGAGCTGGAGCCCCACTACGTCGCTTCGGCCACTTCGCGCCAGAAGGTCGGCCGCGTCCTGGCCGAGGCTCTGCGCGACCTGGAGGACAAGAGGAGTCTCGTGCTCCTCCGGGTCGACGACTACAACGCGGCCGGTCTCACGGGCCCTGAGTACGGCGACGGCCGGTACGCGGCAGTGGTACGGCGCCAGCTGGACAGTCACAAGGCAACCGATCGGGCGGCCGGGTCCTACGGCCTGGGGAAGGCCACCCTGTGGGCAACGAGCCGATTGGGGCTTGTGCTCATCAACAGTTCTCTCTCACAGCCACACGGCGGCAGAACCGAACGACGACTTGTGGGCCGGCTCGACCTTCCCTGGAGGGAGGTCGACGGCGAGTCCTTCGCAGGTCCCGCGTGGTTGGGTGAGCCTGACAACGATCCTGACTATCACGGTGTGTCGCGATCCTGGTGGGGTGACCGTGAGACAGCCCGAGAACTGCACCTGGACCGCGATGGGACCGAGCCGGGAACTTCATTTCTCATTGTCGGCGCTCATGATGCCTCCGGGGACGCCGAATCATTGGATGACATGCACGCCAAGCTTGTGCGCTCCGTCGCCGACGGATTCTGGGCAGCCATGACCGGGGGACGCGACTCGGGTCCCTTGTTGGAGACATCGGTTGTCACGCTGCGCAACAACGAGATCGTCGTTCCCGAGGAGCGAGTCGATCCCAACCTGCAGCATCCTTCGTTGACCCGTGCCCTGAGGGCGTACTTCGACGGCGAGACCGTGGAGGAACTGACCTCAGGCGCTCAGGTGGTGAAGGTTGAGGTTCCACTTCTCGTGCCGCGACTCAGGGCAGACGGCGCAGCTTCCGGTAACGGGGTTGAGCACCGTGCGGTGCTGCTTGTGACTTCCGCCTCGGAGGGAGAATTGCAGCACAGTCGTGTGGTCTGCATGCGAGGTGGCCGAATGACAGTGGAGGTCCGTCGGCCGCGGGAGATCCCTCTGGGTACCGATCCCTTCCAAGCCGTGCTGTTGGCCGGTTACGCAACTGGTCGAAGCGATCGCGATGTCGAGCTCGCCGAGGCTTTCCTGAGGGCGTCGGAGCCACCCGAGCACGACAGGTGGGACAAGACCGAGGAGCTTTCGAGTACCTACGTCCGAGGTGCACTGACCCGACTGAGGGACTTCCGCTCCGAACTCGACACGGCACTTCGGCGAGTAGTGGGGCGTAGGGAGTCCAGGAGCGAGGGAGGGCCGGCGGTCCTGAGGGAACTGCTCAGGCTCGACGTGCCGACCACTCCCCGTCGAGGTGGCAACCAACCCGCTGTCCAGAACGTCATCTTCGATCTGGACGTCAGCGGGGCTTGCCGGATCAGGGTCGAGGTTAAACTCCCCGATTCCGAGGACTCATGGCTACTGACTCCTACCGCGAAGTTCGACGTCCGCTCGGGGGCGCGGCCGACACTGGCTTGGTCCGAACTCACGGCAGTGGACAACTGTCGGGTGGTCGAGGGGAATCTTCACATCGAGGCGGGAGTTCGGCATGCGTGCTTCCGCGCAGTGACCGACCCGGCAAGTCACCCTGTGGCAGCGCCTCTGGCAGGCCTCATCGTTGATCTGCACAAGGTGAGAGGCGCTTCGCGGTGACAACCTACTACTCCTATCCCGTGCTGGTCGGTGCGATCCAGCTCGAAATTGTCGGAGCCAAGGTCGACGGTCGCCCGTTGCCCTATTCCATGATCTCCCGGACCGATCGGAATGTGGCTCTCAGCGAAGTTGAGCGAGAGCACTGGAGCGAGGCCGTTCTGGAGGTCAAAGTCGCCCTCCCCGTGGGTGAGCTGGATGCGGGGCCGTGGTCAGCGGTCAAATGCGTCGCGCTGCTGTCCGAAGGACAGACCAACGGACGGGTCTCACGGATTCTGAACCGGGAGGCAGACGGCTCCTGGATCGGTAGCGTGCCGCTGTCCCGTTCGTTCTTCCGTGGCAGGCCAGGACTGACAGCGGCTGTGGTGGCGACGGTGGACGGTGTGGTGGGTCGTATCATCGGCTCCGCCGATCGCCCATGGACGGTCGACATCGAGGCGCGGATGCCGGGGCGGCAGAGCGAACTCCTGATCGTGGAGAACGACTTCCGTTCAGGTCCGCATGAATGGCTGCGGCCGTTCAAGGATGCTCCGTGGATCGTGGAGACAACGGGAGACATGCCGACGGTCCATCTGAACACGTCCTTCGAAGGGGTGATGGAGCTTCTCGCCGGGCCGGCCACTGCGCCGGAGAAGGCCGCGCGGGGAATGTTGGCGGCACAGATCGCCGGAGACGCCTGGGCCGCCATGTTTCACGCTGCGGTGAGTGGGCTCGATACCGACGAGGACGGCAGTCCCCAACTCCCCGGTGGTTGGCGTGAGTCGGTTCTCAGGTTGATGCTTCCCGACATGCTGCCCGGCTTGTCGTTGTCGGATGCACTGTTCGAGGTGCACAGTCGGCGCAGCAGCGGGCACGGCTGGGCGGAGCTTCAGTCGGTGATCCACTACGCGGCTTCTCGCAGAAGCCACTTGGCAAAGAACCTCACTACCTCGGTGAGAACGCTTGATCGCCTCTCGGAAGGAGCAGGTCGATGAGCCGTGTGGTCGTTGACAATTCCGTTCGGCTTGCGGCACTACCGGCCCCGGTGGCGGCGCGGTACCTGACGGTCGGTGTACAGGCGGGGAAGCAGGATCCTCCACAGGTGGCCTTGATCCGGGCGAGCAGACAGCTCGTCGGTGGCGAGGCGCGTTGGGACAGCGTCCCGGTAAGGGAGTTGCTCGACGAGGCGATGCGACGGTTCTCCGACGGCCGTACGGCTGCGGACGCCTGGTTGGCGCCTCGACTGCATGCGACCATCCGGATGACCCGGGCGGAGGCGTCGGATCCCGAACTCTGGAACTTTCTCGCGCTGGTGGTGGCGCCTGACTACGTTGTGTGGCGCCACAAGGGGGCCGCTGCCGGTGAGATCACCGGAACGATGCAGGTAGCGCCCGCAGTTCGTTTCACCGGGCCACACCACACGCAGGCCTTCGCGCGCCTGTGGTGGGCTGCGGAGCTCTTCAGGGACGGTGACTCCTACGAGCCTGCGGTGACGGCTGCTTCGAACCAGGACATGCTGAATACTGTCCTTCGCCTGGAGATCGTTGATCACCGCCCTACTGCGCAGGCGATCGTCCGAGTGCTTGCCGGCCTCATGGCCTCCGGTACATCCAAGCTCGGCGATCACGTCAATGCGTTGGCATCGGCGGTCAACACTGCAGGCGGCACCTTGTTGTACGACGTGATCGCCGAGGATGCTCTTCCTGACACCGATGCGTTGCAGGACTGGATCGTCGAAGCCGACTACGCGCCGGCAGTACCGTGGGAGTCGCTGCCCGACGGGCCGGGCGACGGAAGGGTGCCCGCCAAGGCGGTCGAGAAGCTTGCCGTGATGTTCGAGAAGCTGCACGCCGAGGCTCCGCTCCGGCGGAGGAAGCAGGCGGACCTTGCTGTCCAGGATGACGAGCCGGCGAGAGGAGTCAGCATGGTCAAGGCATACATCGTGCCGCCGCGAGCCGCGACGAATGCGGACTGAGGTGGCGGCGTCGATGTCGGATTCAGGTCCGGAGATGCTTGTGGATGGCTCCGGCCAGTGCTTCTCCCAGTCCGACCGGTACTGCGTTCCCGATTTGACGGGCAATCTGGATTTTGCTTCCCGACCAGCGGTAGTTGTCGGGGAAGCCCTGGATGAGGGCCGCTTCGAGGTGTGTGATCGGCCTGGGCAGCGTCGGATGCAGGTAGCGCCCCTTCTCGGGCTTGTAGAACTCCGTCCGGATCGTGACCGAAGGCTTCGTGAGGTGAAGCCTGCCCATGACGTCGCCGGAGCCCTTCGTGTGGGCATCCCAGCTGGGCGTTGACAGGTCGACCTCCTCACCGTCGATGAGGGCGGTTCGCCCGGTCAGGTGGTTGCGGTTACCGCCGGGCAGGATTGCCTCGTACCTGGCGAGTGAGAGCGCGGTCGGGGTGCGGCCGATGTGAAGCTCGGTGGTCTCGTAGTGGCCGGGGAGCAGTGTGCCGAGTGGGTTGCACACGCGACCCTCCGGCAGCACGGTGGAGGTGATCCGTCGGCGGGCGGTGCGTCCGAAGACTCCCGCGACGGTTGCCCACGGCAGGAGAGGAGCAGGATCGTCCTCACCGAAAAGGCTTGGGGCCGGGCTCGGCTCGGCAACATACTTCGAGTGGGTGGGAGCAGGGTGCTTCAACGCCGGTAGGTCGCGGTGGGTCGCGATGACGATGACTCGACGGCGTGCCTGAGGAACCCCGTAGTCTGCGGCATTGAGGATCTTCGTTGTGAGCTTGTAGTCACGGAGCTTGCCTTCGGGCTTCTCAGTGGCGGCTTCGAGGTCGGCGAACTCTGCGGACCTCAGGAACCGGTCCACGTTCTCCAGGACGAAGATCTTCGGCCGGACCACGGTGACCACTCGCATGTACTCGCGCCACAACTGGTTCCGCGGGTCGTCGGGCCGTTCCTTCCCGAGACCGGAGAAGCCCTGGCAGGGAGGTCCGCCCATGATCACATCGGCTTCCCCTGCGAATGGCGCCGGCTCGAAGTTCGCGATGTCCCCGGCGTGCACGTGCGATGACCCGAAGTTCAGCGCATAGGTTCCGGCGGCCGCAGGGTCGAACTCCACAGCCGCGATCGAACGGAACGGAGAAATCCGTGCTCCGTCCGGGCGGAAGCTCCGGAAGCCCACCGAGAAGCCCCCGCAGCCGGCGAACAGGTCGATCACGTTGATCGGCATGGGGTCCGGTGGGTCGGAGGGGGTGACTGGGGCCATGCTGATGTAGCTTAGCCGGCTCCCCTGTCATTCCCGAATCGCCTCTGCGGGCCGGATCGTACCGCCGCCACCTCTGCTCGGATCCGTTGAGCCGCCGCCTGGGGTGCCTCGTGCTCCCAGAAGCGAAGGACGAGCCATCCGGCACGTTCCAAGTGCTCCGTGGTCTCGAGATCACGCGCGACGTTCCGAGCGAGCTTCTCCTGCCACCAGGCCGCATTGGCCTTCGGCCGGGTCGCGTGCTCCGGGCACCCGTGCCAGAAACACCCGTCGAGGAAAATCGCGACCTTGGCTCGGGTGAAGGCGATGTCGATGGTACGACGGCGTATCCCAGGAACCGGCAGTCCGACTCTGTAGCGGAGCCCGCCGGAGTGGAGGAGTTTCCGGACTGCCACCTCCATGGCAGTGTCCTGTCGACGTTGGCGGCTCATACGGCTCGATACAGCCGGCGATGACGGGGTCGGGCGAGGTGGCGCGGCGGCGTCCGCCGGCTGGGTCTCCTGGTTCTTCTTCATGGGTTCAGAACAGCCTGGTGCTGGTCGACGTCGTATCGGTGGGAACCCCGCGAAGTGCACGTTCGATCTGTCGCCCGACCGCCTCGGCCACGACCGGCGGGACAGTCTGGCTGATCTGGCGATAGGCCGAGGTCTTCTTGCCATGGATCCGCCATTCCGGGGCGAACCCTTGAAGCAGGCAGACCTGGTCCACGGTGAGTCGGGGCAGACCGTCACGGGATTCGGCTTCGAGATCCAACCGGAAATCCGGGCTCGGCACGTCGTTGCCGAGGCTGGCGCCGTGCACACCGAGGCGCGCCCAGATGGCCTTCGATCGGCTCGGGCCAAGATCTGCCCCTCCACGATTCGTCGCGCCACCGACGATGGTGGGCGCGACCTCCGAGGCCAGTGCGGCCCATCGGTCGGCCTCCGGCCACCCCTTCGAGGCCATCGATGTCCGTAGGGTTTCCCCAAGGGTCGGGCATGACGGTCGAGGAGGTTCAGGCCAGCTGAAGTTCGCCATGTCGTGCGGGCGCATGGCAACCATGAACCCGTGTTCACGGCGCTGCGGCACACCGAAGTGTTGGGCGTCGAAGACCGCCCAACTTGTTTCGTAGCCCGACTGCTTAAGCTCCGCGCGGACCAGATCACGTTCGGCGTTGAACTTCTTGGAGTTCACAAAACCTGGGATGTTCTCCAGGACGAAGGCGCGGGGCTGAACGTAACCCGCCATGTCCAGCGCGTCCCGAAGGGTGTCCCGCCTGTCGTCACCGGCGTACTGTCTTCCCGCAGCGGAGTAGGGCGAACGGGGCAGTCCGCAGGCCAGCAGATCGGCATGGTCCAGAGTCGGGTGATCCGTGGGGACCACCTGGTGGAGATCTTCGTTGATCACCTGCCAGGCAGGGCGGTTGTCGGCCAGTGTGCGGCAACTGTCCGCGTCGATGTCGAGCACAGTGGTCACCTCGAATCCGGCAGCCTCGAGCCCGATCGCCTGACCGCCGACGCCGGCACAGAGGTCGATGGCAGTGAGTCGAGCCTGCCGAGCACCCATTGGCTGATTCCCCTGTCGATCGGTGCGCTGTGTCTCCTGTACCCAACGTTAGGACCCGCCGCGGACATTCGGTCGTGCGGCGGATCCCAACAGTCATGACACGCGGTGTCAGTGCGCCGCCGTGTCGATGATCGCCTGCCCTGAACGGGACGAATCGATGGTTCGGAACCTCACCATCTTCTGTCCCGACTGTCGTGCCGAAGCGGGTGCGATCATGACGAAGGCCATGACCAGAGCGCTGGGGTCGACGGCGCCGTTGGTGACCAGGGCATCGGGGGGACTCGTCACCACCGGATAGAGAGCCAGGACACCTCGCCGTGCCTTCACCAAGGACTCGGTCATCGGATCGTCGGTGCGTACTCCTGCCCCGGCGAGTCGCGACAGAGCAGGTCGGTGGTGGCCTTCGCTGATCGCGCCGAAGAGCGGATCACGACGTCGCTGGCGTTGTGCGAGGGTGAGAGGACGGGAGCCGAGAATGCTTGCGCTGACGCTCGTCCGGGCGGTCAGTTGAGGTGCGATGATCAACCAGTCGTCCACCAATGAGGCCTCTGACAGGCCACGCACGTATTCGAGGTGCGGTGCGAAGTAGCTCCGGTCCAGCCAGCGCAGCTCTTCGAGTACGGAGAGTACTTCGCCCCGTGACGCGAGGCCGGTCAAGGCGGTGAACGGTCGGGTCTGGCCTGTGGCGGGGTTGGGGCAGTTGAACACCGACGGCGTCCCGTCCAGATGGTCGAGCAACGGCCGCCAGGCCGCAACGTTGGCCCGGAGGTCTGCCTGCGACAGCGGATAGGCGGTGGGTTCGTGCGGTTCGCCCGGTGACCGGATCTCGACGAGTTCCGCGTTGAACATCTTGCTCTGCCCGGTGGGTCGCAGCCAGGGCAGGTGCTGTGCCACGAGCGGAGGAACCTGGGCAGGAGTCACCTGGGGTGCACCGTCGACCAGCTCCGCGTACTTGCGAAGTTGATCGCGGAAGGCTTCCTCGTCCCGGCAGATTGCCTCGAATGCCTCGTAGAGATCGACCGTCTTGGCGCCGAAAGCCTCCGACCGGCCGATGTACAGCCGTACCAGGTCCTGGTAGCCCTGCCGGAACCCGAACCAGCGTCCCATCTGCATCAGCGTGTCGGCCTGAGCGGTGGTACGGCGGTAGTAGGTGATGGTCAGACCTTCGACGGTGAAGCCGCGGGAAAGCTTGGTCCCACCCACCAGGATTTTCCAGATCGGACGCTGGTCGAAGTCAGCCGTCCCGTGCTCGATCTCCGCGTCGCCGTTCACGACGAGAACCGGATCCGACTGGGCTCCCGTGATCTCGAAGTAGGCGGATCCCAGGTAGGGGATCAGTTGCTCGAACGAGGTCGGGGTCGGCGCGCCGTCCGCCCGCACTGCACTGACCGGTGCGAGGTCGGTGTCGAACAGCGAACGGAGCCTGGCCTGCCCGGTCGGTCCGGTGTACCCGGCTCCGAACCAGAGCTGACGGATCCGCTCGGCGGCGTCCCGATGGTCGGCTTTGAGAACCGACTCGTGGACGAGCATGGTGTGGTGGCGGAAGGCCTCGGGGTCCGGCCCGTGATGCCGTCGGTAGAGCTTGACCGCCGCAGTGAGAACGAACATGTCGACGGCGCGTTGCAGAGCACTGTCGTCGTCGTCATCGGCCGGCGCGATTCCCCGCACGAAGGCCTTTTCCTGCGAGTTCGCCACCGTGCGTTCGTGCTCTGGAATATCGGATTCGAGGTCGTGGAACTCCTGTACGCCCATGTATCCCTGAGGACGATCGAGAGAGATGATGAAGTCGCGGGGAAAGATGTCCACCGAGTCGGACGGATCGATGAATACGTTGGCGAACGGCGTAGCGGTGTACCCCACATACTGGGCCCGCGGGAGCAATTCCAGAAGTTCGCTGATGAGCTTGTTGATGGCGGTCCGTTGAACCTTTCCCTCTTTCCATTTCTTGGGATTCGAGGTGTTCACCGATGCCTGGTCGGACTCGTCGTCGATGATGAGAACAGGGATCTGATCCCGTGGTGTGCGGATCTTCTTCAAATCGTTGACCAGATTGGTCAGCACCGATTTGTTCTTCTTGACGACCATCAGACAGGCGGCACTTCGGTGCAGGTTCTGCGGGTCGTGCAACGGGAGGGCGGGATTGTGCTTCTTGAAATCCAGTGCCGAAATTCCCCGGAGCAGCCGCTTGAAGTCATAGTCCCGGGTCGTCATGCGGGTGATGTCGACCGCGCCCTGAAGTGACGGAAGGCCGCCGTGACGGATGAACTTTCCCTTGATCCAATCCTCGTCGGTCTGGTAATCGATGCCGGCCAGTGCTTCGAGGTCGGTGCGATCGGCACCCTCCAGGATGTTCTCCTCGCCCACCAGCTCCATGTCCAGTCGACGCTGGGTCTGGGCCCGGAGCAGGTTGAGTGTGCCCCCCAGGACGATGATCAGGCGGTAGCCGGAATCGATAGCCTTGGCAACGACACCCGTGAAGTTGGCCGTCTTACCGCTCTGGACGTAGCCGACAACGAGCCCCTTCGACTGGTAGGCCTCCGCAGCCGCCGGATCAGCGAGTCGCTCCACGACCTTGGTGGTTGCGTCATCGATACCGGCCACGGCCTCCGGGGACCACCCCTTGGCCTCCAACATCCGGGCGTAAGCAGGCCAATAAAATGCACGGCCCTGCTGGGACCCGGGCGAGTACCAGGGTGTGAACGTCTCGCTGATGACGGTGGGCCCCACCTCGGCGGCCACCGGAACCAACTCATCGAGGACCTTACGTGTTTCCGCCGTCAAGAACAGCAGATCATAGATCTCTGTACGGCGGTCGGTCGTACGGCGGAGGGTCGTGGCCCAGGCAGGATTGTCAGCGAAGTCCCAGTGGGCGAGGGACTTGCGCCACAATTCGGTGAGCCTGTCTCCGGCGGTCGCAGCGAGCAGCTGCGAACGGAACCCGTCCTCGCTCGCGTCCGGGATCGGAACGATGTCCTCGGCGTGGAAGTCCAATGACCTGACGAGGCGTTTCGGCCCCATTTCTCGCATTCCGGCAAGGACGGTGCTGTGCAGTTGCAAGATGGAGTCGTTGGTCATGTCGATGCTTCCTGCATGGATGCGTTCAGGAGGACGGAAGGCTCTTCGATCAGTCGGTCAGGGGCTGCAATTCGGGCGATACCGCGACCTCGCCGGGCAGTCCCGTCAAGTCGACTCGGTAGTTGATCTCAAGGATGCGGCTGCGGATGCCTTCGGGCAGGGCCTGCAAGGACTCCGGTCCCAGACAGGGCATTCTGTGATCGACCCGGAGCAGCAGTGGGGGAGTCCGTAGGGACCATCGATCTTCTGGGGGATGTCGCTCGACGTCAGTTGTCCAACCCGAAGCCTTGAGCTTCCTCTCGAACACCTCGGCCGATGGGCCGGCCTCGGCTGCGAGGACCGATCGGAGCTGCTCGATCTCGGTGACGATGCTGGTCCCGCCTACGCCGCTACGGGTGAACTGAAGGGACAGCACCCACAGGGGACGCCCCGGTGTGGCGGTGAATTGGCCCAGGCCGTGGACCGTATGGAGGCGTCGTTCACCGGAGGTGGTCTTGATCTCCAGATCGAGGCTGGACAGTCCGAAGTCGTGCTCCTCGTGCTCGCTGCCCTTCCACGCATCGAGAGCGGCCTGCCAACCCAGTGCGCGGGCGAATCGTCTCAGCGTGAAGAGCTCGCCGAGCAGTCCGAGCTGCTCGGGCAGGCCCATTCGGCCGAGCCGACGGAGCAGATCGGACCATGACGTCACGGTGGCCGTGAAGGCATCGATCGGGCTCTGCCCGTCGAGTCGGACTCTCTCGACCACCCCTCCGAGCAGCTCGTGGAAGTCGCGGAAGAGGGAGTGCTCCTCGGACGCAATTTCGAGGAGGCGGGTGCTTCCGTCAGCCACGATTCTCGTAGTGACAGCGGAGAGTGGCGAGGAAGGTGCACGTGTTGTCGATGCGACAGCTGCCCGAAGTCCGGTGCGGCTGGCGTACGGGTCGACGAAGTATTCGATCCGAGGCGTTCCCACGATCGGGATCAACGTCGGTTCGCCGGTCTCCAGATAGGAGTGGATCACCGACCACGGTATCGTCACGCCGTGGTCGGTCATTGATCTGCCCGGTCGAGCTCGGTGCGGGCCGCAGCGATGAGAATGTTCTGCCAGAGTTGCAGATTGTCCTTCTCCCTGGCCCCTTGAACCTCCGACTCGAAGACCTTGTGCAGAAGGAGATACAGCATGGTTTTCACCATCGGTGCGTCGTTGAGCGATCCGCGACGTCCACCCGTGATGGCGGGTCGGTAGCGCGAGTTGAGCACAATGATGTGGCCTGCGCGGTCCAGCTGGAAGAAGACATCCTCGTCGAGGGTTCTCCATACCAGCTCGATCGGGTCCTCGCCCTGCAGGAAAGTGAGCTCCTCGTTGATCGCAGACCTCACCGACGGAGCGATCCCCTTGCCCGGAGCGATGACAGGCTTTCGTTCTCGAACGCTCCTCTGCCGTGACTCCCGGTAGACGGACTCCGAGTCCTTCAGATACTGCCCGAACTCGACTTCATCTGTGTCGTGGGCGTGTTCGAGTGCGTTGATGAAGGAGGGGGAGGCTTCGACGCCTGACTTCTTGACGGTCAGCCGGAATACATCCGCTGCGGCATCAGGAAGGTCGATGGCAATCCGTGCGAGGGCCAGATGCTGCTCCGCCTGGCGGAACCGGTTCCAGCCGCCTGCCTGCACCAGCCGGTCGTGCCGGTAGAAGTAGAGGCCCTGCCTGTCGAGCAGGCTTCCGCCCGCGCGGTACTGCGGGAGGTTGGACCTGGCAGGCCAGATGTGAGCCACCATCTCGACAGGGGCGATCCCGTTCACGTCAGCGGTGAACGTCCGAGGGAAGCCGGCCTTTCCGGTGACGGGGTAGCCGAACGGGTCCAGCGGTTGGACGGAGAAGTCGAAGAGGGTCTGTCCGGTCGAGACATCCTCGATGGCGATCGTGATGTTGAAGTCGTCGCGTTCAAGGAATCGGTGGAGGTGCAGGCCGAGGTGCAGGCCGAGCTTGTCGAGGGTACGCATGAGGTAGCGGTCGGTCTGACCGGCTCCACCGTGTTTGGGGAAATCCTTCACGCCGTCCCACCGGACGACAGTGCCGTGGAACAAGATCAACATGTCGTAACGGTCGATCAGATTCTGGCAGTAGGTGGGGTCGACGATGTCGCAACTGAAGTCGTCCTTGAATCCGTTCGTCGTCAGTCGGCGCCCGGCGGCCCGTGAGCGTTTCGTACGGCTGACGACCGTGACCGACTCGGCGTGCGACAGTGAGGCCGACTTCAGACCCGTGCCGAACATTCCCAACGCGGCCCCTTCGTAGTCGCGTCGGCCGCCCACGGTCATGGCGATGTCGAGAGCTGCTTCGTCCATCCCGCCGCCGTCGTCCACGACGAGCAGGCTGACGAGTTGATCGCCCTCCCGCAGAAAGTGGATCACTACGTCGCGGGCTCCCGCGTCGATCGAGTTGTCGACCAGATCTGTGAGAGCCGCTTCGAATCCGTACCCCTGGCTGCTAAGAGCTTCGACATAACGAGGGTCGGGGGGCAGGCGTTTGCTCCCGCTGGTTGGGACCTCGTACTGCCACACAGGGGTATCGGTGCTGCTCATTACTCCATGGACCTGTCCGTACCTACCACCGCGACCAGTGGCCTGGTACGCGCTTCCACAACGTGACTCTATGGCCTTGATGTGAGGGAAGGGGAGAACACCGGTCAGTAGGACGTAACGAAACGGTCGCCCACGTCCTGAAGTGGTCGTCGCGGGTCGTCCGGCTCACAAGCACACCTATCAATCCCCCAGCGCCACCCGCAGCGCCGCCACCTCCGCCTCCGTCACGCCCGCCGCGTGGACGTACGCCGTGATCGAGCCGTGGGTGTCGCGGATCCAGGTGAGGGCGGAGTGCAGGAGGGTGGCGGTGACGGGGCGGGAGATGCGTTCGGTGCCGGCCTCGTCGATGTAGGGGCTCGGGCCGTCGAGGAGGCCGAGGCCGGTGTTGGAGAGCAGGAAGTCGGCGGTGATCTCGGCGTCGGTGGCGCCCAGCAGGTGCTGGATGACGGCGATGGTGATGCCGGTGCGGTCCTTGCCGACGGCGCAGTGGACGAGGGCGGGGAGGGCGCCGGGGGTGATCAGCCGGCGGATGGTGGCGGCGATCGACGGGCCGGCGAACTCGGGGAGGTAGAGGTAGAGGCCGGCCTGGTCGTCGGGCCACGGCGTGTCCACGCTCTCGCGGTCGACGGGGAACGTCGGCAGGTGGAGCAGGTCGTGGTCGAGGCCGTGCCGCAGGTCGGGGAAGGTGTCGAGTTCGGCCGGGCTGCGGAGGTCGATGACGGTGCGCAGGCCGACGGCCTTCAGCCGCTGGGCGCCCTCCGGCGTGAGGCCGTGCAGGGAGCCGGAGCGGTAGAGGCGGCCGGGGCGCAGACGCCCGGCGCCGCCGGTGCCGGCGGCGTCGCGGAGGTTGCGGACGCCGGGGACGTCGACGAAGGCCGCGCTGGAGGCGGTGGCGGGCGCTGAGTCGAACTCGCGGTCGGTCATGGCCTCCACGGTAGGTGGGCGGCCCCGGCCGGGAGGGGTGATTCGGGGAAGTCCGGGGTGGTGGCTCAGCGCCCGCCGGCCAGGTCGAGGAACGCGCCGGTGGTGTACGAGGAGGCGGGTGAGAGCAGGAACAGGATCGACTCGGCGACCTCCTCCGCGGTGCCACCGCGCCGCATCGGCAGGCCGGGCGCCACGCGGTCGACGCGGCCCGGCTCGCCGCCCAGGGCGTGGATGCCGGTGTGGATCAGTCCGGGGCGGACGCAGTTCACCCGGATGCCCTCGGCGGCGACCTCCAGGGCGAGCCCGCGCGTCATCGAGTCCAGCGCCCCCTTGGACGCGGCGTAGTCGACGTACTCGTTGGGCGCCCCGAGCCGGGCCGCCGCGGAGGAGACGTTGACGATGGCGCCGCCCTTGCCGCCGTACCGGGTGGACATCCGGCGGACGGCCTGGGCCGCGCAGAGGAAGGGGCCGGTGATGTTGGCCGCCCAGATCCGGGTCAGCCGGTCCTCGTCCAGCTCGTCCAGCCGGGACTGCCGCTCCAGCGTGCCGGCGTTGTTCACCAGGGCGGTGAGGGTGCCGAGTTCGCCGTCCACCGTGCTGAAGAGCCGCTCGACGTCGGCGCTGCGGCTCGCGTCCGCCTGTACGGCGACGGCAGTGCCGCCCTCGGCGCGGATCGCGTCCACCACGCCTTCGGCGGCAGCGGTGTCGGCACGGTAGTTCACGCAGACGCGGTAGCCGCGCCGGCCGGCGAGCAGGGCGGTGGCGGCGCCGATACCACGGCCGCCGCCGGTGATCAGGATGACCTCGGACATGCCCCGACGGTACCCGAACAGGCCTGTCCCGGATGCTGATACTCCGGTGACAGCGGCCGGGTGCCTGCGCAGGATGGCCGGATGCTGACACCGGAACCGGTCGAGCCCGGCCTCGCCCCGTACCTCGCCGCCGACGACGTGATCGACCACGAGCACCCGCAGATCCGGGCGCTGGCCGCCCGCCTGCGCGGGGACAGCAGGGAGGCGACCGCCGCGGCCGCGTTCGAGTACGTCCGCGACCGGATCCACCACTCGTCGGACGTCCAGCGCTGGAGCGCCGCCTACCGGGCCTCCGACGTACTCGCCGAAGGCGACGCCATCTGCCACGGCAAGGCCCACCTGCTGGCCGCGCTGCTGCGCGCCGAGGGCATCCCGGCCGGGCTCTGCTACCAGCGGCTGAACGTGCTGCACGCCATGGTCGCCGTGCACTGGGCCGGCCCCGGCCCGTCCGGTGGCAACTGGGTGCGGCTGGACGCGCGGGGCAACCGGCCGGCCGCCGCGGGCCAGGACGCCGTGGACGCGCGGTTCGCGCTCGTCCCCGGGGAGGAGCGGCTGGCCTTCCCCGGCGACTGCTACCCCGGCGTGTATGCCGCCGTACCGGCCGAGTTGCAGGCCGGGCTCGCCACCAAGCCGGTGGGGAAGGCAGGTTACGGCCATCTGCCGACGGAGCTGTCAACCGGATGGTGACCCGGCGGCCCGCAGGGCGGTGATCTTCGGGGCCCGGCTCCTCGGCGAGTCCAGGCTGAAGCCGCGTGCGTCGCCGAGCTGCTCCCGGACGAACGCCTCGGTCCGGCGCAGGGCTTCGCGCAGCGCGGCGTCCGGCGGGACGAACAGCTGGTGGACGATCTCCTGCTCGCCGGTGTCGTACTCCCAGAAGCCGACGATCCGGCCCCGGTCCAGCACGACGTGGGTCTGCGGGTCCGCCTCGCCGCCGAAGCTCCGCCCGGCCCGGCCCGCCGGCAGCGGGCGCCCGGCGTCCGCCGGGTCGACCAGCCGGGCGAGGTCGCGGTGCAGCAGGTGGATGCCGTCGATTCCGGCCAGCAGGGTGTAGTACGGCTCCGCCGGGACGGTGAAGTTCTCGAAGGAGTCGGCCAGTTCGGGAGCAAGGAGCAGGTCGGTGCCGGGGACGCCGACCACCCCGGCCTCGGCGGCGGCCAGCTTCGCCGTGGCGACGGTGAACCCGGAGAACCAGCGGAAGTGCCTGAGCGAGGCCGGGCCGGCCCAGGAGAAGTACCGGCGGGCGAGGTCGGCGGCCGTCCCGGCGACCGGCTGGTCCCAGCCGACGTAGCCGTAACGCTGCTGGTCCAGGCGGCCGTTGACCGGCACCCGGCGGATCAGCCCGCGCGCCTGCAGCAGACCCAGCGCCAGCGGCAGGGTCGTCGACAGCCCGCGCTTCTTCCCCGCCTCGCCGAGCACCCGCACCGACCCGCCGACCGCCTCCCGGATCGCCGTCGGCTCCAACGGCCGCAGCGGGGACAGGGCTTCGGCGATGGCGAGGCAGAGCTTCTCGATCTCGTCCCGCGACACCCCGAGGTGCTTCCCGGCCGCCGCCAGCTCACTCTCCGGCGCGCCCGCCCCGACGGCCAGGCCGAGCGCGAAGTCGCGGGCCGGCAGCACGTACGTACAGCCGCGCGCCGACGGCAGTTCGTGCACCTCCAGCCGGGCGACGGCCGCGTCCACCGCCTCCCGCCCCAGCCCCGCACGGGCGAACAGCCCCAGGTACGGGGCCGCGCCGCCCACCGAGCGGGCCCAGCCGGTGGCGGCCAGCACGTCCGCCGCCGCAGCCCCGGGCCGCGAGCCGTCCAGCCACTGCCGGTGCGCCCACCAGGCCCGGAGCCTGGCAGCGGGGATCTCCGAGTTCGCCATGCGGCCAGTATCGGCGCCGGCCCGCCGCCCGGGCCGCAGCGACGTACCGGAAATCCGTTCGCCCCCGCCGTCGCGAGCAGGGCAGACTCGGCCGGACCCTGCCCCGAGCCCGCTGCCCTCCCGAGGAGACGGCATGTCCCAGCCCCGGCACGTCCTGCTCTCCGGCATCGTCGGCTCGACCGCGTACGGCCTCGCCCACGCCGGCTCCGACCTCGACCGGCTCGGCCTGTTCGCCGTGCCCACCGAGGCGCTCCACGGCCTGGACCGGCCCGCCGAATCCCACGTCACCACAGCCCCCGACCGGACCCTGCACGAAGCCGCCAAGTGGTGCCGCCTCGCCCTCGGCTGCAACCCCACCGCATCCGAACTCGCCTGGCTCCCCGACGAGCTGTACGAGATCCGCACCCCGCTCGGCGCCGAACTCATCGAGATCCGCGACTCCTTCCTCAGCGCCGGCGCCGTCCGCAGCTCCTACCTCGGCTACGCCCAGCAGCAGTTCAGAAAACTGCTGACCCGCGACACCACGGACCCCGCCACCCGGGCGCGGGCCGCCAAACACGCCCGGCACCTCGTCCGGCTCGTCGAACAGGGCGTCCGGCTGCACGAGACCGGTGAGATCGTCCTACGGGTCGCCGACCCCGAGCAGGTCCGCGAACTCGGCGAACGCATCGCCGACCGGCCCGACCTCGCCACCACCCTGCTCGCCGACGCCGAACACCGCTTCACCCGCCCCGGCGTCCTCCCGCCCGCCCCGGACCGGGCCCCCGCCGAAGCCTGGCTGCGCCGCGTCCGCGCCGCCCACTACACCCCGCCCGCCGACCACTGACCCGGGCAACTCCCACCGGCCGCCGACAGGCCGACGCGCACCGGCAATCCGCTGGCGGATGCCCGGGGCCCACCAGGTAGGATCACCCCGGCAGGTGCCGTACCGCGACAGCGGGAGGCGCAGGCCGGCGGGCCGCTAGCTCAATTGGCAGAGCTGCGGACTTTTAATCCGTAGGTTCAGGGTTCGAGCCCCTGGCGGCCCACGAGGAACGAGGCGGTCGACGCCCTCCGACCTGTAGCGCAGCACCCCGGCCACTTCGACTGGCCGGGGTGCTGCTGCTTTTCGGGGCCGTCCGGGTGAGTGACGCGTGAGCGGACTGCGGAGCAGAGGCGGACAGTCGCCAACGGCCGCGTACGGCCTTCCCCTCGAACTCCCCTACCTGGCGGCCGGATGCGGGGGCGGGCGGCCCGGCGCCCTCCGCACCGGTCAGACGGCGCCGGCGGTCTTCTCGGAGGTGGCGCCGCTGCGGGCCGCGATGGCGGTGTGCGGTGCGGCGGGGTTCCGGAGCAGGGCTCCGGCGGTCGCGACGAGTGCGGCGGTGAGTGCCGTCACCAGGGCGAAGGAGGCGGTGAGCGAGACGGTCTGGGCGATCAGGCCGATGGTGGCGGGGGCGCTCAGGCCGGCCGTGTAGGTGATGGTGGCGACACCGGCGATGGCCCGGCTCGGCTCGTCGGTGCGCCCGGCGGCGGCGAAGGCGAGGGGGACGACGGCCGCGATGCCGATGCCGATCAGTCCGAAGCCGGGGATGGCGAGGTGAGGCGAGTCGGAGCAGACCACGAGCAGCCCGCCGAGAGTGGCGACGGCTCCCCCGGTGCGGACGGTACGCACCGGGCCCAGGCGGCGGACGGCGAGGTCTCCGGCGAGACGGGCAACGGTCATGGTGGCGGCGAAGGCGGTGAAGCTGGCGGCGGCGAGGCCGGGCGAGGCTCCGGTGACGTCGCGGAGGTAGACGCCCGCCCAGTCCATGCTGGCGCCTTCGGCGAAGACGGCGCAGAAGCCGACCAGCCCGATCGTGAGGGCCGACCGCGGGGGGAGGGCGAAGCGGGGCGGGGCTTCCTGTCGGGTGTCGGGCCCGGCGCCGGGGCGGAGATCCGGCAGCCCGTTGCAGGCCGCCGTGCCCAGCGCGGTGAGGGCCAGTGAGGTGACGGCCAGTTGGAGCCGGGCGTCGAGGTGCTGGTTGGCGGCGAGCACACCGAATCCCGAGGCGATCAGTCCGCCCGCACTCCAGAGTCCGTGCAGGCCCGACATGATCGACCGGCCGAGCCGCCGTTCGACCTCCACCCCTTGGGCGTTCAGTTGGACGGAGGCCATGCCCGAGGCTGCTCCGTACACGAAGAGGGATGCCCACAGCACTGCCAGGTTCGGTGCGAGGGCGGGCAGGGCCAGCGACAGGCACCACAGTGCCATCAGGCCCCGTACGGCCGCCCGGGGGCCGTGGCGGTGAGCGATCCGTCCGGCCAGCGGCATCCCGAGGAAGGCGCCGACCGCGGGGGCGAGCAGGGCGATGCCCAGTTGGCCGGGGTTCAGGTGGAGGTGGTGCTGGATCCACGGGATCCGGGTGACGAAACTGCCGGTGACGGCTCCGTGGACGGCGAACACCACACCGAACCGGATTCTGGCCCGTCGGGCCTCCTGATAGTCGCCCATGAGCCCGGGTCCTCCCCTTCTGATGCCGCGCAGTGCGCGTCGACAACCGAGACGAGACCCCATTGGTATGGACCTATGGCCTCGCGGTGCAGGAATCTATCAGGCAAGGTTCCTGATAGATAGACCGAACGTCATCGCCCGGCCCCGGTCCGGTCCGCCGTCGGTGGGCCCGGCCGCGCGCGGCCGACCGGAGGACGGCACGCCGCCCGCTCTGTCCGGCGGCCCCGATAGAGTGCACGACCGGGTGGGGCGTGACGAGACCGGCTGCGTTCCGGAGGTTGTGACGGGGTGGGTATGCGCGGAGCGAAACTCGACGGCCGGTACCGCCTCGACGCGGTTCTCGGGGCCGGCGGCATGGGGCAGGTCTGGCGCGGCTTCGATGAACGGGTCGGGCGCCCGGTGGCGGTCAAGGTGCTGACCGGCGCCGGGACGGCGGGCACGGGCGCCGAGAGGTTCGCGGCGGAGGCCAAGGCCGCGGGGAATCTGACCAGCCCTTACATCGTGACCATCCACGACTTCGGCCGGGCCGGGCCCGAACACGGCCGCGTGCCCTTCCTCGTCATGGAGCTCGTCGACGGCGACTCGCTGGAGGCGGTCGTCGCCGAGGGAGCCCTGCCGCCCGTGCGGGACGCGCTCCAGTGGGCCGCACAGGTCTGCACCGGACTCGCCGCCGCCCACAGCGCCGGAATCGTCCACCGGGACATCAAGCCGGCGAACGTGATGCTGCTGCCCGGCGGCCACCTCAAGATCCTCGACTTCGGGATAGCCAAGCACGTCTACGAGGACCTCGCCCTCACCGGCACGGGCCTCACCATCGGTACCCCCGCCTACATGGCACCCGAGCAGGCCCGCGGTGACCGAAGCATCGGCCCCGCCGCTGACCTCTACGCCGTCGGCTGCCTCCTCCACACGCTGCTGACCGGCAGGCCCCCCTTCACCGGTGCGCCCCTGGCTGTCCTCAACCAGCACCTGACCAGGCGACCCGAGGCGCCCAGCGTGCACCGGCCGGCGGTTCCCGCCGAGGTGGACCGTCTGGTCCTGCGCCTGCTCGCCAAGACCGCCGACGGGCGCCCGGAGAGTGCCGCCGCCACGGCGGAGGCACTCACGGCCCTGCTCGCCCCCGCCGCTCCGCACTCAGCTGTACTGAACCCCGCCGCACCGCAGCCGGCCGCACCGCGCCCCGGGCCGGCGGCGGCGGTGCAGCAGGCCCCGGACGTGGCAGCCGCCGAAACCCACCCGGCGTGGTGGCTGCAGCCGCGCCCGCACCCGCCGACAGCGCTCGACCGGCCCGTACCGGTCGCCGAACGGGCGGCCGAACGGGCGGCCGGACCCCTCGCCGCGTCGGTCGTCCGTCGTCACACCGCCGCCACCGCCGCCACCGCCGCCACCGCGGCCGAGGCGCCGTCCGGGCCGGAGCCGGAGCTGGTCGACGCGTCGGAGGTCCCTCGTTCGAAAGCGCTGTGGCGGGCGGCGGCGGCCGGCGGCGCAGTGATCGCGCTGCAACTGGTCGCATTCGCCTCCTGGTCCACGGGCTGGGCGGTGACGGTGGGAGTCGCGTCGATGCTCCTGCTGGCGTTCGCCATGAAGATCGAATCGCCGGCGGAGGGCGACAAGGCCGAATCGCTCGACGGGGTCCTCCTGGTGCTCGCCGTCTCCGGAGTCGCCTGCCTCCTGCTGCTGATCATGTCCCCGGTGCCCTGGTGGGGTGTGCTGATCCTGAGCTGGGTCATGGGGCCGGTGCTCCTGGGCGTCCAGAAACCCCTGGTGGACGGCCTGAGCCGGTCCATGGGCCGGGTCCGTGCCGAGGTCCGGTTCGCGTCCGGCAGTGCACTGGTGAACGCTGCTCTCGCCGTCGGACTCCTTGCCCGGACCTGGCTGCCCGCTCTGGTCACCCTGATCGTGGGCATCGCGGCCTGGGGAGCACTCTCCGCCGCGCTGACCGCCCTCCAGCCCCGGCGCGGCTCCGCCCCGTAGGCCGGCAGAGGGGAGCAGGCGGGGACGGGGAGGCGGTCCGCCGGCGTCAGGCCGCGAAGCCGCCGTCGACCGCGATGGCGGCGCCGGTGATGTAGCGGCCGTCGGCTCCCGCGAGGTGGGACACCGTGGCCGCGATGTCGTCGGGCCGCGCGAAGGTGCCGAGTGCCGTCAGTTCGGCCTGGGCGGGGCCGGTGGGGCCGTCGGCGGGGTTCATCCCGGTGTCGGTGGGGCCGGGGTTGACCAGGTTGGCGGTGATGCCGCGCGGGCCGAGTTCGCGGGCGAGCGCCTTGGTCAGGCCGGTCAGTGCGGCCTTGCTGGTCGCGTAGAGGCTGCCGCCGGGGAAGGCCACCCGCTCCGCCATGCAGCTGCCGATGGTGACGATCCGGCCACCCGGGCCCATGTGTCCGGCGGCGGCCTGGGCGGCCAGGAACGATCCCCGGACGTTGACGTCGAGGACGAGGTCGACGTCCGCGAGCGACAGGTCGCCGATCGGTCCGAGGACGCCGGCGCCCGCGTTGTTGACCAGGATGTCGAGCCGGCCGAAGCGGTCCGCCACGGCGTCGACGGCGGCCCGGACCTGGGCCGGGTCGGCGCTGTCGGCCCGGACGGCCCAGGCCCGGCGGCCCATCGCCTCGATCTTTCCGGCCACGGCCCGGGCACGCTCGGCGTCCTGCCGGTAGGTGAGGGCGACGTCGGCGCCGTCCTCGGCCAGCCGCAGGGCCACCGCCTCGCCGATCCCCCGGCTGCCGCCGGTCACCAGTGCCACCCTGCCGTCGAGCTTCTGCGTCATGCCGGTCCAACTCCTCTTCGGGTTGCGGAACTGACACGATCATCGACCGGCGGGGGAGCGGAGTCCGGCGGGATTGCGACCTCGCGTTCCGCGCGGACCGGAGGGTGCTGCGGCGGGTCAGCCCAGCCGGCGGATGGGCTTGCCGTCCAGGTAGGCGGCGATGTCCTCCACCGCCTGGCCGTAGTAGGCGCGGTAGTTGCGCCCGGTCACGTAGCCGAGGTGCGGGGTGGCGAGCAGGTTGGGCAGGGAGCGGAACTCGTCGTCCGCGGGGAGCGGTTCGGCGTCGAAGACGTCGAGGCCGGCGCCGGCGATCCACCCCGAGCGCAGGGCCTCGACGAGTGCGGCGCGGTCGACGACGGCGGCGCGGGAGGTGTTGACGAGGTAGGCAGTGGGCCGCATCAGCCGCAGTTCGGCCGGCCCGAGCAGCCCCCGGGTGCGGTCGCTGAGGACGAGGTGGACCGAGACGAAGTCGCTGCCCGCCAGCAGCTCCTCCTTGGACG
The DNA here is from genome assembly GCF_042669755.1 of Kitasatospora sp. NPDC057223. Lineage (NCBI taxonomy): Bacteria > Bacillati > Actinomycetota > Actinomycetes > Kitasatosporales > Streptomycetaceae > Kitasatospora > Kitasatospora sp. NPDC057223. The sequence goes on from NZ_JBHUWW010000008.1 coordinate 76,755, forward strand.
GGGCGAGCCGGACGCCCGCGGCCCCGGCGCGCTCGGCCGTCAGGTTCTGGCTCCAGGCGGTGACGTCCATGCCGAAGGCCTGGCCGATCCGGGCGACGGCGCTGCCGGTCTTGCCGAGGCCGAGCAGGCCGAGACGCCGGCCGTGCAGGTCGGTGCCGAGGGTGCTCTGCCAGGGGCCGCCCTCGCGCAGGGCGGTGTTCTCCGGGACGAGCTGCCGGGCCAGGCCGAGGATCAGGGCCCAGGTGAGTTCGACCGGGGGCTCGGAGTGGCTGGCCGTGCCGCACACGGTGACGCCGTGCCGGGCGGCGGCGTCCAGGTCGATGGCGGCGTTGCGCATGCCCGAGGTGATGAGCAGGGCGAGCCGCGGCAGCCGGGCGAACTCCTGCTCGGTGAAGGGGGTGCGCTCGCGCATGGCGACGACGATCTCGCAGTCGCCGATCGCGTCGGCCAGCTCGCCGGGGCCGGCGAAGTGCTGCGGGAACGACGTGACGTCCACCGTGCCGGCCAGCCCTGACCAGTCGGCGGCCGACAGGGCGACGCCCTGGTAGTCGTCGAGTACCGCGCAGCGCAGCTTCATCGTCGTCCTCCCCGTCGTGGGTGCCGGTCGCTCCCGCCGCCCAGCCTAGGGCGCGCCGCGGAGCCCCGGGGCAGGCCCTCCGGTGCAGCCGCCGAGCGGATCGGCGGAGTCGAGCTGCTCGAAGACTGGAAATTATGAGCAGTGCTGTGAAAATATTGGCGATCATTCTGCCCTAGGATCGCAGTCATGACGCGACGGCTTGCAGCAGTGGCAAAGAAGGTCGGAATGAGCGAGGCGACGGTCAGTCGAGTGCTCAACGACAGGCCCGGCGTCTCGGAGAGCACCAGGACGGCCGTCCTGACGGCGCTGGACGTGCTCGGGTACGAACGGCCCACGCTGTTGCGGGGGCAGCGCTCGCGACTGGTGGGGCTGGTCCTGCCGGAGCTGTCGAACCCGATCTTCCCGGCCTTCGCCGAGAGCGTCGGTGCGGCACTGGCGCAGAACGGTTTCACACCGGTGCTCTGTACCCAGACGGCCGGTGGGGTGTCCGAGTCGGAGTACGTGAACCTGCTGCTCCAGCAGCAGGTCTCGGGAGTGGTGTTCTTCGGCGGTCTCTACGCCCAGGACGACGCCCCGCACGGGCACTACGCCCAGCTGGCCGAGCGCGGTGTGCCGACCGTGCTGCTGAACGCGGGGACCGACGCGCTCGACTTCCCGCGGGTGTCCTGCGACGACGCGGTGGCGGTGGAGCAGGCGTTCGGGCATCTGCGGCAGCTCGGGCACGAGCGGATCGGGCTGATCCTCGGGCCGCAGGACCACGTGCCGTCCAACCGGAAGCTGGCCGCCGCCCGGGCGCTGGCCGGGCGGGCCGGCCTGGAGCTGTCGGACCGGTTCGTGGAGCGCGCGCTCTTCTCGCTGGAGGGCGGCCAGGCCGCCGCGGGGCGCCTGCTGCGCCAGGGGGTCACCGGGATCGTCTGCGCGAGCGACCCGCTGGCGCTGGGGGCGATCCGTGCGGCGCGGCGCCACCGGCTGTCGGTGCCGGAGGACCTCTCGGTGATCGGCTACGACGACTCCTCCTTCATGACCTGCACCGATCCGCCGCTGACCACGATCCGCCAGCCCATCGAGGCGATGGCGAAGGCCGCCGTGGACCTGCTGGTGAGCGAGATCGCGGGGGCCCGGGTGGACCATGACGAGGTGTCGTTCGAGCCGGATCTGGTGGTGCGTTCGTCCAGCGGTCCGGCGCCCGGCGGGGCCGCCGCGCCTGCCGGGCGGCCGGTGCTGCGGGTGTCCTAGGCCGCGTCCGGCGGCTGTTCACGGGGGGTGGGGGGGGGGGGCCCCCCCCCCCGGGGCAGTCCCCAACCAGTTAGTTTGGGGCGCGTGGGTGGGAATTCACGACGAAGTCTAGGGTTTTTGGGGAATACAGTGTAACTCATTTTGT